>JAHIRA010000040.1 GCA_018818905.1 Patescibacteria group bacterium
GAAAGGTCACCACCAGGAGGAGAAACCGCACCCACCACAGTCAAGGAACCTTCTCTATCCCCTTTTGAAGATAGACATTTGACCTTACCGGCTCTTTCATAAAAACTGGCAGTTCTGGATCCTAGGTAGGCAGGATAACCTTCTTCGCCAGGCATTTCTGCCAAACGACCAGAAACTTCACGAAGCGCTTCGGCCCATCTTGAAGTTGAGTCAGCCATAAGAGCGACTTTGAAACCCATATCTCTGTAATATTCGGCAATAGTAATACCAGTGTAGATAGAAGCCTCACGAGCAGCCACCGGCATGTTTGAGGTGTTGGCAATCAGGACAGTTCTTTTCATCAGAGGTTCTCCAGAGCGAGGATCTTTTAGTTCAGGAAACTCCATCAACACGTCCGTCATTTCATTGCCACGTTCTCCGCAACCAATAAAGACAACAATGTCAGCATCGGCCCATTTGGCTAGTTGATGCTGAATCACAGTTTTACCAGCCCCAAAAGGTCCCGGCACACAACCGGCGCCACCTTTGACAATAGGGAAAAAGGAATCGACAACTCTCTGTCCGGTTATCAGTGGCTCTTTGGGAACCAATTTTTCTTTAACCGGTCTAGGTTCACGAATAGGCCATTTTTGAAGCATGGCCACATCTTTGTCACCATCTTTGGTTTCAATGACAGCAATAGTTTCTTCAATATTGTATTCTCCGTCTTTAACTTCTTTGACCTTGCCCTCAATACCAAAAGGGACCATGACTTTGTGAAGCACAGTCGTAGATTCTTCCACTTCTCCCAGCACATCACCTGAGGTAACTTCGTCACCAGCTTTGGCGACAGGCTTGAACTCCCAAATCTTTTCTCTATCAAGACCAGGAACTTCAACACCACGAGTAATATAATCACCAGTTTCTTCCATCAGGAGGTTCAAAGGTCTTTGAATACCATCATAAATAGAAGTCACCAAACCAGGTCCAAGATCGACAGACAAAGGCCGGCCAGTAGAATAAACTGGCTCACCGGCTCCGATACCAGAAGTCTCTTCATAGACCTGGATAGAAGCTTTGTCATCTTCAAGTTCAATAATTTCTCCCGTCAACTTCATATCAGAAACTTTAACCACGTCAAACATTTTGGCTCCTTCCATACCTTCAGCCACAACCAGCGGACCGGCCACTTTGACAATCTTGCCCTGAACTTTATTGTTTTCTTCAGACATAGTGTATCTAATTATTAATTTCAATTATTAATCCCAATTTTCAAACTATTGTGCTTGAAAATTGTTCATTAGTTATTGAAACTAGCCCAAAATATCACTCCCGACAGCTTGCTCAACAATCCTTTTGATCTTTTCTTGACCAACACCAGTAGTCCCTTTGTGAGAAGGAATAGGAATAATGGCGGGCAACGGCCTTTGTGACAATTCAAACACTTCTTCTTTGGCTTCAGAGAAAAAATCTTCGGTAATGAGAACCACAGCGTATTCTTCTGACTTGCAAATTCCCTTGAGCTTGGCTACCAGTTCATCTTTGGAATTAATGGCATGAGGAACTACCCCTAGAGCTTTGAAGCCCAAGATAGCGTCTTCTGAACCTAGAATGGCAAGTTTGTATTCCATAGGATTAAACTAGTTCAATTATTCTTTCTTTAATTTCTTCTGAAGAAACCTCATTAATCTTGCCGCTCATAATTTTTCTGATATTGCGGTTAGCAATCATTTTGGCCAGAACATAAGCTATTAGAACTTCCATACCAAAAGCTTCTTTTTTACCCTCGCGAGAAAGCTCAGCTTCGTAAAGCTCAAAAGCTTTTTCAACTTTAAAAAAGTCTTTGCTTTCAATAGCTTCCTTGATTACTTCTTCCACTCTGGCTGAGATAAACAGTTTGGCAACTTCCGCAAGAAAATCATCATTACTTTCGGCCTCAAAATATGAAGCGTAAAGATCGGCTCTAACTGAGCCATTTTTGATGAGGCGGGTGGACACAAAAGCAAAATCTTTGTTGAGATTTTTGGCTCTGACCAGGATCTTGGCGTTGGCCAGATCAATTTTCTTTCTGGTGGCATCCAAAACAAACTCACTCTTGATTCGCTTGGCGATCTTTAGAAGTAGGGCAAAATAGCGTTGGTCTAGGTAAGAATCTACCTTTTCTGGAGTTAGCTCGTTTTCTTTTGAGAAATCCTCAAGAACATCTTTAATAATCTTGGTCAAATCCTTCTCTGATTCTGGCAAAGTCTCGGTTTCATTCTGAACAGCTTCTCTCATTTTTTCTGGATCAACATTGCCCAAGTTTGAATAGTACTCACTCAGATCCACCTCAAAATACTTCTCTTTACAGAAGCATTTGAGATTATGAAAATCAAACTCAGAGAAAAGCCACCCCAGTAAATCTGGGTCTTTGGCGACTTCTAAGACAAAGTTTCTGGTCTGAAGCATGTCTCTTGTTAGAATTTTCTCGTAGGCTGAGACTTCGCTTTCTTTGTTGAGTTCATCAGCATAGTCAAATTCGCTCAAGACCTTGAGAGCCTCAGCGGGATCTTTGGCGTCAATCATACGTGTGAGAGAATCTGCGTTAATCAGTTCTTTCTCTCTGACTCTGACGCGTCCGGTAGCCAAAATGTAGTCAGCAGAATCCTGCATTATGGAATGATATTAAGTCTGCTAAAATTTGTAAGTCAAATTAGGAGAATAGAATCTCGGAAGCTTTGACCTCCATGTCGTCTCGACTATCTTTCAGAAGAGCTTCGAAAGTGTTATCCATTTCAACATTCTCAGAAATAGCTCTAAAACCTCCACTAGCTTTGACAGTCTGGTCAGAAACTTTGAATCCCTTACCACTAGCCGATACGCTCTTCTTGGTGGCTTCTTCACGACCGGCAACCGGAACAATTTCAAAGTTACCTTCTTCCATTTTGCCAAGAAGTTTTTCCAAAACAGCTTGATAAGAATTGTCATCAAGAGCAGCTAGTTTGGCTAGAGCTTGTTTGAAAGCCTTGTCCAAAAGAGCCTGTCTCGTTTTGAGTAGTTGATTCTTTTCTTTCATTCTAAGAGCATACTCAGCCTGCATAATCTGATTCTTGGCTTCTTTTTCGGCTTCTTTGGTAGCGCTATTTTCAAGAGTTTCTTTCTTGGCTAGAGCCTTGGACTTCAAAACTTGCAGCTTCTCAGTGGTCTTTGCCTGAAGCTTCTCTATCTCAGCCTGATTCTCTTTCTCAATTGACTTTATAATGTCTTCGAGTGCCATGGGTTAGAGTTAGTCTAACTTAAAAAACAGAACGGTCAGAATTGAGATAACCAAACCAAGAAGAGCATAGGTCTCAACCATAGCTGAAAGAATGACCGCATTACCAGATTTGTCCGGTTGTTTGGCTACAATGTTTAGACCGGCAGCAGAAACTTTACCTTGATGAATACCCGAGAGCATTCCACCAAAAGCAACTGGCAAACAAGCGGCAAAAATAACTAGGCCCTGAGCCACGGTCAATTCTTTGGGCGTTCCACCCAGAAGACCGGTTTGGAGCATCACAATAAAGGCCACCAGAAAACCGTAAATTCCCTGTGTTCCGGGCAAAGCTTCCAAAAGAAGAACTTTACCAAAGAGTTCTGGCTTTTCTGAAACAACGCCAGCTCCGGCGCGACCCGCAGTTCCGACACCAACTGCAGAACCGATTCCAGCAAAGATAACAGCAAAAGCTGCTCCTGCAATAGCAAGTGCTAATCCCATCATAACTTTAGTGTTAATTAATTTTCAATTAGCGATTTGCGACTTCCAAGCAAGGCTTGAAAATTGCAAATCGAGCATTGATGATCTTCGGAAGGACGCGCCAGCGGCGGCGTCCTCTATTTCTTCAATCTAATTCTTGAACTCGATGTACTTGCCTTCTCTCTTAAACGGAATAAAGACTTCTCCGCCTCCTTCAAGAAACTTGGGGAAAAATTCTACAAACTGCAATCTTCCAGAGTGAATATAGGCTCCCAGAACATTGATAGCAATATTGAAAGTATGACCACCAATCAGGATAATAACCATCAGAACATAGCCAGCCACCGGAATCATATCTTTGACCAGCAGCGCAATGATGTTCACGGCCATGGCAATAATACCTGTAGCCAAACCCAAGGCTAGCAAACGAGAGTAGGATAGAATATCGGAAATGTAACCAACAGCGGTATAAAGGCCCAAAATTCCAGAAATAAGTCTAATCGGTAGACCAATAATATTGCCTAGAATCAACCAAGTATAGTATTGGCTAGACTTCCCTTCTTTCTTCTTGATGTTGTTAATTTTCTTTTTGAAAAGATTTGTTCCAGAAAACCAGACCACCAAGAAAGCTACCAAAAGCAGAATGATCAAACTAACCGAAGCCAGAAGAGCAATACCTAGAGCATAGCTAGCTACCAGGTAAAGTCCGCCAAAAAGTAGAATAGTAAACCAGAGCGCATCCATTAACACATCTTTTTCATATACTTTGCTTTTGAAGCTCCAATAAAGCTTGATAATAATACCAGTTAGAATCTGGATATAACCCAGCGCAGCTGCGATACCCAGAACCACCATAACCTGGTTTAGTGGATTGATAACTTGAATTTTCTGCAAGATTGGAGGAAGTTGCTCGGACTCAATGCCAAACCAACCACCATAAAGAGCGCCAATGACAAAGGTAGCAATACCTCCGTACATAAGCAGACGCAAAAGCCTTTGCTTGTCTTTGGGGACTTTGAAGACTTTGATAGCCAGATATGTTCCAACCGCCAGGATTATTCCATAACCAGCGTCTGTTAGACACAAGGCAAAATATACTATAAAAAATGGAGCCAGATAAGGCGTTGGGTCAACCTCGTTGGTTTTGGGCAGACCATAAATCTTGGTGACAGACTCAAAAGGTTTGATAAAACTTCTATTCTCTATGATAACCGGGGCATTTTCTTTCTTTTTGGGGCTAACCTCGGCAAGATAAAAATCTTTGGTAACAGACTTGAGACCTTCTTCAAGATGGTTAATGTGTTCTTTTTGGACCCAGGCTGAAACTCTAAAAGCTTTACCAGTTAAATCAAAATTGGTTTTGGCTTCATCGATTTCTTTTTGCCAAGTCAAATAATCATAAATAACTTTGAGGTCCTTGAGATTCTGCTTGGCACTTCTTGTCAGCTTGCCCTTGAGGTCTCTGATTTGTTCTTTATTGTCTTTTCTGGTTTTATTGAGCTGGGAAATATGTTCTGCTGGAGTTTTGCCTTCGGCCGGCAGCTCAACTTCTTCAAAATTGAAGTCAAAGGCCATGGTTTCGAAGGCTTCGTATTTGTCTTTGGCTAGAGTGACCACCACAAAAGATTCGTTGTCTTCTTCTAGAATAGGCAGAATGTCAGCTTCAACAACTTTGTGTTCTACCTTTTTTGCGAATTCTTCGAACAGATTCTGAGGTAGCTTGCCAAAAAGAAGCTTGCCCTTGAGACTTTCTCTATAATCACTCAGGTCAAAGTTGAGGTTAGTCCATTTGGTGAGTAGCTCTTTTTCTTCTTCTAGAGCTTTGTTCTTTTCTTCTAGGGACTGAATATCTTGCTCTGTTTCTTTAACTTTGGCAGTAACCTCCTGGTAATTGCAATTGGCAACAATGTCTTTGTATTCAGCAGGTTTGAGCTGCATTTTGCCACCGGTAGAAATCTTTTCGACCAGGCTTTGTTTTTCTTTCTTTTTATAAGGTTCCAGTGTTTTTATCGCAAAATCGACTTCAAGACTTCTTCGTTCAAAATCAACAGCTTCTTGTTCTGTCTCGTCTTCTCGGCCTGATTCTAATCTTTTTTTGTCTATAATTTGAACCGCACCACTTCGATGCAAAAAATCAAGGACACCTTTCTCGTGCTTCTTGAGTGAAAAAAGATTAATTTTGACTATTTTCGAAACTGCCATTAGTTTTTGATAAATTCTCCCACGATATAATCAACACACGCATCCATGTTCTGTGCACTTTTCTTTTCAACCTCGGCAACTTTTTCAACAATTTCCTTGGTTTTTTCCTCGTTCAAGACTTCGATCTTTTTGCTGGCTTCAGCTGTAGCTTGTTCTTTTCTTTCTTGAGCGACTTTCTCTATGATGAGGTATTCTTTTTCGACTTCATTTTGGAAAGCGCCAACTTTTTCTTGGGCCCCAACTTCGGCTTGCTCCAAGCTTTTTTTGGCTTTATCTTCAGTTTCTTTGATCTTATCGAGAGGATTTTTTATCATTTCTTTGTTGTTTCTTTTATATCCTTTGAAATATTATTCCTTTTTGTCGTCGTCTTTTTTCTCTTCAGTAGGGGCTTCTTTAGCTTCAGCACCTTCTTCGCCCTCACCTTCAGCTTCTTCTTTCTTGACACCCTCAACGTCTTCAACTTTTTCTTCGACTTCTTCTTCTAGCTCGGCAAGTTCTTCTTCACTTCTTGGAGGCATAACGGTGGCAATAATCTCATCGCCTTCTTGCTTGATTTCGACTTTGTCTGAAATCTCGATGTCTTTGATAGTAATCGTGTCTTCAAAAGTCTTGAGAGAAGAAATATTGACAGTAAACTCTTTGGGAAGATCGGCTGGAAGAGCCTCTACTTCAACCTTATCAAAGTTTTTGACCAGAACTCCACCTTCATCCTTAACAGCTCTAGAAGTTCCAACATAAATGATTTCTACCTCAGCTGTAATTTTTTCGGACATGTTGATGGCATAGAAGTCAATATGCATAAAAGTATCTTTGATCGGATCTTTTTGGATAGCTTTAATTAGAACATCTTTGCTGTCTTTGCCAAAAGCAAGACTAATAATGGTACTTTCGCCGGCTTCTTCGTAAGCCTTGCCAAAAGCGTTGTAATCCATTTGAAGATTGAGGGGTTCTTCTATTTTGAAGCCATACAAAACAGCCGGCACAAAACCTTCTTGTCTAACTTTGTTGACTTTGTCTTTTCTGAGCTGAGCTTCAAGTGATACTTTGTCCATATTCTTAGGTAAATACAAAAATTTCTTAAATCAACCACCATGCACTTGTAACTGTGCATGACATCCTTAAACGAGAGTATTATAACAACCCTGCGTGGTTTGACAAGAGGTTTTGGTGTTGATAATCGTTGAAAAATCAGTTTTTCATCACACTCCAACTCGGAGGTTGGAGCCAACTGATCTAAAAGACGGTTTGGGACTAAGTCAGAGAAAAAACACCTTCATTGCTCCTGCTATCCCAATATGATAGAATTAACGAAGTGTTTGTCCTTTTGTGTTATTAATAAACTAACTCCGTCAAAAACCATGAACTAAGAACTAAGTCTAGTTCAACCTACTTCTTAAAAAAATTTATGTCCAAGAAAGACAAATCAGTCGTACTTTTTCACGAAAAGCAAATTCGTCGTCATTTTGATGAAGATGAAGAGCTTTGGTATTTTTCGATTGTGGATGTGATTGAAATTTTGACCGAGAGTCCACGACCTAGAAAGTATTGGAATGCCCTGAAAACAAGACTAGAAGAAGAAGGAAGTGAACTGTCCCAAAAATTGGGACAGTTGAAAATGAAAGCCCAGGATGGAAAAATGAGAATAACTGATGTTGCTGATACAGAAACACTTCTGCGCGTTATTCAATCTGTTCCATCCCAAAAGCTGAGCCGCTAAAGCTTTGGCTCGCCAAAGTCGGATACGAGAGAATTGAGGAAACAGAAGACCCAGAACTTGCTTTTGACAGAGCCATGCAAACATACCTCAAAAAAGGTTACTCCAAAGAATGGATCAATCAACGGTTGAAAACAATTGAAGTCAGAAAAGAATTAACAGATGAGTGGAGAGAGCGAGGTGTGAAAGAAGGTTTGGAATTTGCTATTTTGACTGATGAGATTACCAAGGCTTGGGCAGGAAAGAATATAAAATCTTACAAAAAACTAAAAGGGCTCAAGAAAGAAAATTTGCGGGACAACATGACCAATCTTGAGCTTGTCTTAAATATGCTGGCTGAAGCAACAACAACTGAGATTTAGAAAAAGAAAAAACCAGAGAATTTCAAACAAAGCAAGAAGATTGCAAAACAAGGTGGTCATGTAGCAGGAACAGCACGAAAAGAAATTGAACAGCAAACAGGAGAAAGTGTTGTTTCTTCAAAGAATGCAACAGAACTGAAGAATTCAAAACAAGATTTACTTCAATGATTTACTTATCAATTAATTTTAGCTCCGCTTAAAATAAACAAAAACAAAAGGATCTAGAAAAGATCACCTCTGTTATCATCAGGAATCGTGAAGAAGAATTTCCGGTTTCCAAAGAAGATCTAGATTATTGGAGTCATAGAGACGCAGAAGCTTTTGAAGCTAACTGAAGAGATTTGTGAAGAAAGAGTGAAGAGTTTGGGTTGAGAGTTTGCTTATTGAAAGTTCGGGTATGATGCGAAATTTTTGTCATAGTGGGTAGAAAGTTCGTATATACTCTAGTTATATGACATATTTTGTGGCAATGGATTTATAAGGATAAAAACTTTTATTTTCTTGCTATAAAAAAGGGGCGACAAATTACTTTATTTAATTACAAAATTCTATGGATAAAGAACCTCAAATATTAGAAGTTAGACATA
>JAHIRA010000041.1 GCA_018818905.1 Patescibacteria group bacterium
AAGAGGGTGAGCCAGTCTTCAAGGGTTTGACCTGATTCGTGTTGGTATTCTTGCTGAGCTTGGAGAAGATTGGGGTAGTCTTCTGACGATTTGCCTGTTTCAAGTTGACTTCTCCCTCCTTGGATTTGGCCTTGTCCTTCTCTTGGGATATTGATGTCTTTTTCTCTGAGGTAGACGTTGAATCCTGAAAAAGGAGAATCTTTGGAATCTTCGAGAAGTTCTTGTTTGGTTTGTCCTTGGTGATTTTTTGAGAATTCCTTGGGGTAGTAGACGAGTGCTCCGTTGGTATCTGCGTCTTTGAGTTCTTCCCAGACGTAGAACGGCTCATTCTCATCAAGCTCAAGCGGTTCTAGTGGCTCTGACTCATCATCTTGATTCTTCTTGGTAGCAAAAAGCTTTCCTTCTTTGTGGTGTTTGAGAATGCTTCTTTTTGCCACGTCAATCAGTCTCTCCAGTGGTAAGCCAAATGGTGTAATCTCAAGCTCAGTAAACCCTTGCTTCATCTTGGTTTCAAAGAGTTCTTTTGTTTCCGGGGTTTTGAGGATTTCTGCCTTGATCTGTTCTTCGGAAGGAAGCGGACATTCTTTACCATCAGTGCCAACAATACCAATCTCTCCACACTCAGGAAGAATTTCTAGAAGACCAAGCTCGTTTAGCGCCTTGGCTTTTTCTTCATACTGTTCGTGGAGTTCAGAAGAAAGCCATGTTTCAAGATCGAATGATTTTTCTTGTTCTTGTTTGGGGATGAAGGGTGGAGTTTCTGGGGGCATGTTTTTGATATCAAAGTTTCATTTATATTGAAATTCTATCTTTATTCTGATGATTCTTCCTTTTTTTGACTTTCAATAAGTTTAACCGCACTATCAAAGGTAGTGTCAATTTGGTCATGCTTGTTTATTCTTTTTTTATTATACTCTTTATAATTTTTCTCGGCTAATCTTTTACCTTCCTTATGAGATATTTTTCCTTTCTTTTGTAAGATTTCACGATTGTTAAGTGTCAAGAATCCTTCCAACTTCTCAATCCAATCTTTCATTCGCATCGGAATTCTTTGCATCGCTTGTCCCTCGGCAAAAACCAAGTATTGCTCAACTAAATTATTGAGAGTTAAAAGTTCCTTTTTGTTCAAATAATTCTTTGCAATTAACGTATCAACTTTTCGTACTTTTTCGCCTCTCCAATTGGTAAGCCCCATGTACGGTTTTTTACTATCAACTCTTTCGGAGATAATTTCCGCCGCGGTTTTTCCGGTAATGGCAAAATGTACTTTATTTTGTACGGTTTGAAAAAATTCGACACTCATTGGATCAGTCGGGTCATAATCTACGCTTAACGCATAAATATCGGTAATTTTTCGATAAAATCGTTTTTCCGAAGTGCGAATATCTTGAATTCTTTGAGTTAGTTCTTCGAAATAATCAAACGGCAAGTCCGGATTTTTTAGCCTTTCGTCATCTAACACAAATCCTTTGATGATGTACTCTTTGAGTCTCTTAGTGGCCCATATACGAAAATGTGTAGCTGTTTTTGATTTTATGCGATAGCCAACAGAAATTATAGCATCAAGATTGTAATAAACTCCTTTTCGAGAAACTTTCCTATTTCCTTCTTTTTGAACTGTTAAGAATTTCTTAATAGTTGCTTTTTTGCTTAATTCACCTTCATTAAAACAATTTTTCAGGTGCATATTAATATTTGGCACACTGGTATCAAAAAGTTTCGCCATCAATTTTTGCGTCAACCACACCGTTTCCTTATCTAAACGAACATCAATTTTAGTTTCTCCGGATTCAGTTTGGTAGATAATGAGTTGAGAATTGTTTTGTGGGAACATGTGTACTTAAAATTTTACCTGTGAACTTAATTTATTCTATGACCAAGTGCTATAATCGCCTCTAAATATAATGTTTTGTTTGATACTTTTTTCCATCCTTTGCAGTTATTAGGAATGTCCTAATAACTGAATCTACATCTAATTCTCCCACGTCAAAAATATGTTTCAAGTGTTCATTTATTGTCGGAATCTCAACGCCAAAAAGCTTGGCAATTAGTTTTTGTGTAAGCCATACATTTTCATCTTCTACGCGTACTTCGATACCATCCTCGCCGGCTTGCGCAGTAAAGATCAAAAACTCAGCGGTTGAATTTCTAATTGTTAGTTGTTTATTCTTTTTAGCCATACTATTTTTTTAACTGACTCAAGTCTCAACCCCCTATCCTCACCGCGGGACAGGCACCAGCCCCAGAATCACGAAAGCTCGAAAAGTCCCCGTTCAGGCCAGCCCACCGAGAATCACGATACCAGTACGCAACCAACACCTTGCCGGAAGCGGGATGATACGACCCAATAAGACGGCTGTAATTTCCATTTCCTTTATAGTCACTAATCACTTGGTTGGTTTTTTTGAGGTAGGTTGTAAAGAGGGTGAGCCAGTCTTCAAGGGTTTGACCTGATTCGTGTTGGTATTCTTGCTGAGCTTGGAGAAGATTGAGGTAGTCTTTTGACGATTTGCCTGTTTCAA
>JAHIRA010000042.1 GCA_018818905.1 Patescibacteria group bacterium
CTTTGAGTTTTAGTCTTGCGACCGTACTCCCCAGGCGGGATACTTAACGCGTTAGCTTCGACACAACAGGGGTCGATTCCTCTTATGTCTAGTATCCAACGTTTACGGCGTGGACTACTGGGGTATCTAATCCCATTCGCTCCCCACGCTTTCGTCCATGAGCGTCAGAATAAGGCCAGTGAGTTGCCTTCGCTATTGGTGTTCCTCTCGATATTAACGCATTTTACTGCTACACCGAGAATTCCACTCACCCTTCCTTATCTCTAGTCTGATAGTTTCGATTGCGGCCCTAGGGTTGAGCCCTAGGATTTAACAACCGACTTTTCAAACCGCCTGCGGACGCTTTACGCCCAATTATTCCGGGTAACGCTTGCCATCCTCGTCTTACCGCGGCTGCTGGCACGAGGTTAGCCATGGCTTATTCATATCGTACAATCAACCCGAAGGCTTTTTCCGATATAAAAGATTTTTACATCCCGAAGGACTTCATCAATCACGCGACGTCGCTCCGTCAGGGTTTCCCCCATTGCGGAAGATTCTTGACTGCAGCCTCCCGTAGGAGTCCGGGCAGTGTGTCAGTCCCGATGTGACTGGTCGTCTTCTCAGACCAGTTACCCGTCATAGCCTTGGTAGGCTTTTACCCTACCAACAAGCTGATGGGACGTAGGCTCTTCTCGAGGCGAAAAACTTTACATGTAAAGTCCTATGACTCTACATGACCATCTGGTATTATCCCCGCTTTCGCGGGGTTATCCCAGACCTCAAGTTAGATTACCAACGTATTACTCACCCGTGTGCCATGTTTACGAAAAACATTTGACTTGCATGCCTAAAACACGTCGCCAGCGTTCACCCTGAGCCAGGATCAAACTCTCAATAAAAGTTTGTGGTCCCGAAGGACCATGACTCAAAAATGTTTGGTACTCTGTACGAGTACCTATGTGAATTTAAATAGAATTTAAATTCGGAATATTGGGTTTTCTTACCACTATCAATCTTGTCAAAGTTCTTTCCAAATACGGGTACTAAGTAGAATATTACTATTTGAGCCTAATGTCAAGGAATTCTTAGGCTTTTTTGGCCTTTTATACACACGTTGTACACAAACTATGTTCAAGCAAAATTTTGTTGCACTACTTATTGACACAGAGAGCATTTTCTGCTAGATTCAGACTACTCATTTTGATTGAACCCTATATACGGAGGAAGGTAATGTCGCGCACAAAAAGATTCAAACAGCTCGCCAAAAAATTGACAAAAAAATTCCTGAATCACCCCAATCGATGGGCTCTCTCCACAAGAGAAAACTGTTGTAGAAAATTTGTCTCCCCTGGAACAGACTACGAGATCAGATCTCCCTTTGGGGTGATCAGGTCTGCGGTGGTTACAGACGAGAAAGGCGATCCACACTTTGACCGCCCAGCCTACTACGAACCTCCTTTTCCGCATTGCTTAGTCTGGGGATATGACCAGCAAAGTGAGAAAGTTCACTTTGTTATTCTTCACCAAGCTCGACCCCATTCAAACAACACCCCGAGTTGTATTGAGGGTCAGATCATGGAGCCAGAAGAAGAGCACCCAGCAGTGGTGTTCGCTCAACTTGTACAAGGCTATGCCAAAAACGGAGAACTTCTAGTAGAAGCTGCTAAACGAGAGGTTACGGAAGAGCTCAACATCCCGCCTGAAGCCGTGCTCGAAATCACTTCTCCTCCGGCCCCCTTCTATAATTTTCATCCCGGATTTGTCGCTACCTGGGGAACGGTCTTCTATGTTCAGGTCGATCTTGGGGCAGTCCGGAAAGCTCTTACGGAGAAACCAAATTCTACACAACAAGAAGAACAGATCAAAGAGGTTGTTGTTCTGAGTGCTGCTGAGCTTATCCAAAGAATCAAAACCGGCTACAGTTTTGATGGCAAGGTTGTCTACCGCTGGCCGACCCAGAACGGAATCCTGATGCAGTTCTTCTGTCAGTTCCCACACCTATGGCCTTCTGTCTGAATCCCCCCAGAGAAGAAATTCTCTGGGATTTTTTTATTTTTTGGACGATTTGTTTTTCCGCCATTCTTTGATCTTCTGATGATCACCGGACAGTAAGATTTCAGGAACCTTCAATTCCTGACCGTTAACCTCAAAAACTTCTGGGCGAGTGTATTGCGGATATTCAATATAATCTAAATCTTTGGAGTAAGTCTCGTCATCAGCAGAGTGTTCGTGACCCAAGACTCCGGGAAGAAGCCTGGCTACAGCCTCAGTGACCACTAGAGCCGGTAATTCTCCTCCAGAGAGGACATAGCTCCCAATAGAAACTTCTTCGTCAACAAACTCAGAAACTCTCGCATCAAAACCTTCATAACGACCACAAACAAAAGTTATTTCATCTAGCTTGGCATAATCAGAAGCAACCTTCTGGGTGAAAGATTTTCCTTGAGGAGAGAGTAATACGACCCTGTGTTTCTTCTTGGCCTTACTTCTAATGTCTTTTATAGCCTTATAAAGTGGTTCTACTTTCATAATCATACCCGGTCCGCCACCATAAGGAGTATCATCGATGATGCTGTGTTTGTCGGTCGCAAAATCACGCAAGTTGACCGGATTGATAGTAATCAAGTCCTTGGCTTGCGCTCTTTTGAGAATTGATTCGTTGATGTAGGAATCGAAGATATGGGGGAAGATTGTGAGGAGATTGAATTTCATGATGTTTTTTGAGTTATATTACTTCAAAGAAAAACCATATCGCACAGCTCTAATTAGCGACCACAAAGACAACGTAGCGGATCTGGACCAAGCCTCTGTTTGGGCAAGCTTTGAGAGAACAATAGTCTAACTTAACATAGAAAAAGAATCACGCTCTCTGACACACATATAAAAACACAAAGCTTTTGTTATGCTTCAAAGATCGCCCAAACAGAAGCTTGGTCTGGATCAATAAAGCACAAAAAGTACCCCAAAACTACCACATCAACAGTAAAAAAACAACCCGCCAAACTGGCGGATTGTTTTGAAAATAATGTGATGACAATTTAGAGTTTGAGATCGTCAACGACCGAAGGATCCTCCGCAGGAGCCGCTGGGGCTGGAGCTGGTGCTGCAGCTGGTCTGTCTTCCATACGAGGAGATCTTTTTGAACCCTCAGGTTCATTGATCTTGAGGTTAACACGAGCATTGTACTTAGCACCTACAACCTTCAAGAGAGTTCTAATAGCCTTAGCTGTCTGACCTTGACGACCAATAACTTGACCCATGTCTGAAGGATCGACAGTCAGGGTAATAAGAACACCCATTTCATCGATGTTTCTCTCAGCCTGAACTTTGTCAGGGTTGTCAACGAGAGCTGCGACAACATACTCAACAAATTCTTGATCTTTCTCCATTGCTTTGTTGATTACTTATTAAATACTTATATTTAACCAACTCCATCTCTGAGGTTCGCCTCACAGAAAGAACCGATTTCAACAATTGCACTTTATCACAAAAGGTACGTTTTGTCAGGATTATTTCTTGACTTCTTCTTTTTTGTCAGCTTCTTTGCTTGGCTTGTCGGCTGCCTTATCTTTGTCATCGCCTTCGGTTTCTTCTTTTTTCTTGGCTTTGTTAGTTTTTTTCTTTCTAACGTCAACAAGAGCTGCATTTTCTAGTTTGATCTTTTTTAGAAAAGAAGCCACCGTCGTAGACACTTTAACTCCTTCTGAGAGCCAATAATCCACTCTTTTTTCATCCACATTGAATTCCTCGCCGGCTTTGGCGTGTGGATTGTAATATCCAAGCTCTTCAACAAACTTTCCTTGAGCTGCTTTTTTGTGATCAATAACCACGACTCTGAAGTGAGCTTGGTTTTTCTTTCCTTTACGAACAAGTCTAATAGTCAACATGTTTATCCAAAAATTAAAAAATCTGGAAAAGATTCATTCCTCTAGTACTGTAAGGAATCTTTTGCTCTTCGTCAAGGTTAAATCCAGCAAATATTATGATTCTAGGTTTTTCTTCCGCTTAACTTCTTCAAGTCCCAGATCACGATTAACAACACCCTCCTTGGGCTTGACCGTCATTTTCTTGTTTGGTAGATGATACTTCTCTTTTTCACAAGTCAAAACGTATTCCTTTTGCTTGGCCAAGAAACCGTAACGACCTTGATTGTCGGTAACTTTGGCAGAAACTAGACGACCATATTTGGGATCAAAAAGACGGACCACGGCTCTAGGAATATTCTTTTTGTTTTTCAGATCAAAAACCTGGCCATACGGCATTTTTTCTCGATATTCACCTAGTCGCCTGAAGATAACCAAAATCAGAACATTGAAGAAGATCAGAAAAAGGAACAGCTTGGAGGGAGTGATAAGGTAGCTAATAAAGCTGAGTACCGGGCCCAGATAAGAGATGAACTTGGTAATCTTGCGATAAAGATTGTGCCGAAGGATTTTTTCGTTTTCTTTTCGAATTTGCTCAAAAGTTTTCTGACTGTAGTCTTTGAGCGTAGAAATAGAAGACTTGAAAGAACGAGAGTTGGCGCCGGCCACAAAGACCTGGCCTTCGACTGGATCAAGAGGGATATCGCGTGCAATGTAACCATATTCGGTTCCGACCTCTTCGTCATCAATCTCCCTTTTCTTATCAAGCCTATCATCGGCAAAAGTAATATCCTCTCCGTAATAAAGATCACTAAAGACTTCATCTTTTTTGACTCCGGCTAAGTATTTGGAAGGAAATTGATAGTGGCTCTTTTTAATTTCGAGGCGATACTTTTTCTGAGGATCCACCAAAAAACCGTATTTACCATCAGCTCCAGTGACTCTGGTTTGAACAATTTTGCCGGTTGCCTCATCGACAAGACGAACAATAACTAGATCAAGTGGTTCTTTGGTTAGAGCGTCGTAAGCTACTCCCCATTTCTTGATCTTGCGTCGACCAAAAAAGCTAAAAGGACTTAGAAAGACTTGGAGAACGTATTGAGCTAATGGCAAGACCGTGGTAGCCAACGGTACAGTTAGAGCCAAAC
>JAHIRA010000043.1 GCA_018818905.1 Patescibacteria group bacterium
CAACCAAACCCATTAATGGAGATAGAACAATCAGACCAAAAAAGGAGATCACAAAATCCAAAAGTCTTTTAATTATCTGCCACCATCCATCAAGGGGGGTTCTTTTGAGAGCAACAACAGGAATACCGGCGACGGTGTTAACATCAATATTAGTCGCCTTGGTCTCAAAAAAGTCTGGGATGTATTTATACTGAACTCTAGCCGCATCTGCAATTTCAATTAGTCTGGCGGTTTTCCCCTTGGGAATTTCTGGATCACAGTTGATAATCTCGTCAACTTTACCGCGTTCAACATTTCTTCTAATCTTCTTAATTTCTTCTTTCTCAAGTTCTTTGAAATGATTAATAACTCTGTAGCCCGCCCCGATATCATTTTGAAAATGATTAACCAGGTATTTGCACTCCTGACTTTGGCCTATAATAATCACTCGTCTGGTTCCATAATCGTAGCGATAAAGATAGGCTCTAATCATTTTGATTATCACTCGCCCAATGGTCACAAAGATAATAGCCAAAAACCAGTTAGCCACGACCAAGAAACGGGAAGAGAATAATTCGTGCCTGAAGAAAATTAGGAGCACCAGAGCCGTCATACCGGTAGAAACTCCCAAAAAAACAGAATAGAAATCATCGATCAGGCGCCTTTTCTTTCTGAGATTATAAAGTCCAGCCAGAGAAAAAATTAGGAGCCAGAAAGGAATAATAAACAAAACCAGGATAAAATACTCACCAAAAGGAAGTTCAAATTGAACCGGATAAGTTTCTGAAAGAGAAGAAGAAAAACGCAAAAAATAAGCCAGCATTGCAGCAAAAAGCAACATAGCAAAATCTATCGGTATCAAAATGGCTGTAAAAACCAACTCCGATCTTTTCAAGATTTTTGACTTATTTTTACGAAATTAGTTTATATAATAAATAGACCTATAAGCCGAATTCTGTCCCCCGTGAGGGGTGATAATCATTTCTCTGGCCCCGTCATCACTGACGGGATCAAACGACCTACCTAATTTGGTCTTTCACCAGGCGGGGTTTGCCCTTCATCCTGCTCGCACAGGAGAATCAATTGTGGCCAAGAATCAAAGATTCTAACCTCAATCGACTTTTCACCTTTATCCCGCCAAAGGCGGGGTAGTATTGTCTCTGTGGCACTTTCCGTATTGGCATCTTTCAATACCAACCGTTCATGTTATGAACCGCCATTTTTGTGGTGTTCGGACTTTCCTCCCCGCCGAGGCGGGGCGATTATCCGGTCCATTTATCATAAAACACCTTTAAAAAAGGTGTCCCTACTATACCAAAATAGGCCAATTTGTCAAATTATTTCACTCTTTCTGGGAAGCTACTTTTTCTAAAACTTGAAGTGTTTTTTGGGCTGTTTTTTCCCATGAATAAAGCTTTTCTATCTTTTTGTTTCTCCCCTCTCTTGAGGACTTGTCTTCGTTTTTTCTTAGTTTGGCTATCGAGGCCACAACACTATCAACACTGTTTGGATCAACAAGATAAGAGCCAGGAGGAGCAATTTCATTCATAGGGGGTGAGTTGGAGGTAATAATGGGAACTTGAGCATAGGCAGCATCCAGAAGTGGCAAGCCAAAGCCTTCAGATAAGCTAGGGAAAATGAAGCCATCAGCATTGGACATAATTCCAAGGGACTCCTCATCGGAAACATAGCCAAGCTCAATCACATCCTTAAAAAACAAAGAGGGCTTAATGACTTTTTTTCTGAAGGCAGCAAACTCATCTGTTGAATTGCCAGCCAAAACTAGCTGGAGACCATCATGAGGGTGTTCTTGTTTGTATTTCAAAAAAGATTCTACAATTAGAAAAATATTCTTCCTGGCTTCAAGTCGACCAATAAAAAAGAGATAAGGAGTTTTGTGAATTGCTCTATTTGAAGACTGATGCTTCAGCTCCCTCGCAATCTCTTTGGCTACAATACCATGGGGAATAACTTTAATTTTATCAGTTGGCGTCTTTTCAAACTTTATCAGCTCATTTTTGCTTGCTTCGCTTGGTACAATTAACATCTTGGCTTTCTTTTGGGCCCACCAAGTTGTTAACTCAAGATACAATCTCTGAGACAACGAATACTGATTTTTTGCTTGCTTATATTCCAAACCATGAATAGTAACCACGCTTTTCTTCTGACCATAAAGAAATGGCAACACATGTGAAGGAACAAAAAACACCCCAAGCTTATCTTTCTTTGCTTGACGTGCTAGGTACCATTGCGACCACAGCGTGCGTCCAAAAACTTTCTTTACCTTGAAGTTTGGCCCCAAAGACTCCAGAAGTTGTGACGGTAAATTTCTTTGCGTATAAAGAATATAATCATTCTCCTGATCAATTTTGGCCAAATACTTGATCAGGTAGTACGAATAATTTTCAGTTCCACTCCTGTTGTCTTTAGCCGCCCGAGAGGCGTCTATGCCAATTAACATTATTTTGCCGAAAGAATACTTCTTTTATATGACTCAAGATTCTCAAGCGCTACTCCAGTTCCCTTTGCAACGCACAGAAGCGGGTCATCTGCAATATAGCAAGGCACACCCGTGGATTTACTAATCAACTCGTCAAGTTTATTAAGAAGCGCCCCACCGCCAGACAGAACCATGCCTTTGTCTATCACATCAGCCGCTAGTTCGGGAGGAGTTTCTTGGAGCACTGATTTGACAGCTTGGATTATTTCTCTGAGCTCATCTTGAATAGCTTCGGCCACTTCGTTTGAGGTCACAGTTACGGTTTTGGGAAGACCAGCCACCATGTCACGACCCCTAATCTCTAGCTCTTTTTCTTTTTCTTCTTGTATCGCGGTCCCAATTTTGATCTTTATTTCTTCTGCGGTTTGATCCCCAACGGCTAAACCATGTTTTTTTCTGACATATTCGGCAATAGCTTGATCAAACTTGGTACCAGCTACCCTAGCAGAAGCGCAAGCTACAATTCCCCCCAAGCAAATTACTGCAATTTCTGTGGTGCCTCCACCAATATCAATAATCATATTGCCACTAGACTGAGCAATGGGAATACCGGCACCAATTGCTGCGGCTACAGGTTCTTTGATAATATAGGCTGCCTTAGCACCTCCTTGCATGGTCGCGTCAACAACAGCCCTTCTCTCAGTGCTAGTGATCCCGGCCGGAACAGAAACCATAACTTCTGGTCGAAAAAAACGGACTTTCCCAATCGCCTTGTTGATAAAATATCTAAGCATCGCCTCAGTGACACGATAATCAGCAATCACCCCTTCTTTCATGGGCTGAGAGGCGACAATGGTATCAGGAGTCCGACCTAGCATTTCTTTGGCTTCATTACCTACAGCCAGGACTGTATTGTCATCAAGAGACACCGCAACCACCGAGGGTTCGTTAAGAACAATACCCTTTTTGGGAAGAAAAACTAAGGTGTTGGCTGTTCCCAGATCAATTCCAATTTGTTTCGTAAACATATTTTCTGTGTCGTGAGTTAAGAATCAGAAGCCCTCTTCGGTCTAATTCCTGAGTCTATTCCGAGACTCTTTTTATCTTTGCTCCAAGCCCCCTTAGTTTTTGATCTATTTTTTCATATCCTCTATCTATTTGAGAAATGTTTTCTATGGAACTCTCGCCTTCTGCTATCAACGCAGCCAGAATCAAGGTGGCTCCGGCTCGCAAATCAAAGCTAATCATGGGCTGACCCACCAAATCGGTCTTGCCGGTAATCACAGCTCTGTGTGGATCACAAATTAGGGTATTGGCTCCCATTCTCTGTAATTCTGGAATATAGTTACGCAAACGACCTTCGTATAAAGCTTCATGGATTAGAGTTGTTCCCTTGGCCTGAGTCATTAATACAGCAAACGGCGCCAAAAGATCTGAGGAAAAGCCAGGATAAGGTAAGGCTTGAACTTTACCGACTGCCTTGAGATTCAAAGAAGGTTTGATCAACACACCATCTTTTTCTACCTTCATTTTTACTCCAGCTTCTTTGAACTTTAAGGTTTCTAATTCTAAAACAGACAAATCTGCTCCCTTAATAAACACTTCACCACCAGTAATAGCTGAGGCCACTATAAAAGTTCCGACCTCAATAGGATCAGCGATTAATGTATGTTCAAAGCCAGATAGTTTCTCCTGGCCTGTAATCTTGATTTGATGCGAAACACCAAACTCAGTTACTGCTCCCATCCCGGTCAGCACCTTGGCTAATTCTTGGACATGAGGCTCCAAGGCAGCTTGATGGATTTCGGTAGTGCCAGGAATCAGTGCAGCTGCCAATAAAGTATTTTCGGTTGCTGTAACACTCATTTCTCCGAGAATAATTTTACTCGCCTTTAGAGATCCTATACTTTCAAAACTTATTCTGTCGGCAGTAATTTTCTTTTTGGCCCCAAATCTTTCTAGAGCTTTTAGATGTGTGGCTATGGGCCGGGAACCAATAGAACATCCCCCTGGTTTCACAAAAACAACTTTACCAAAGCGAGAAAGCAAAGCCCCGGTCACTAGAAGTGACATGCGACTCCTAGCCACAAGCTCAAAATCAATTTTGTCAGGGTCAATACCAGATGCGTTGATCAACACCTCACTTGAAGATCGCCATTTAATTTTGGCTCCCATTTTTTCCATTATTTCTAGCAAACCCAAAACATCCTCAATTTGAGGAACATTCTTAACGACGCAATCTTCATTGGTCAGGATAGCAGCTGGAATAATAGAGGCGGCTGAGTTTTTGGACCCACTCATCCGAACTTCGCCTTTAAGCGAAGCCCCTCCCTGAACACAAAATTTTTCCATGATTTATAATCTATTTTGACTTGATTTTATCCTTTCTGAAGGTGTTTGGCAAGGGTGATTTAATTGTTCCAATTTACTCGTATTTATCCCGTCAAGACCCCCATGAGAAAGGCTTTGCGATTTCCGTTGATTTTTTGCTGGAAATAGATTATCATGTCTGTAATCACTACTAAGGACACGCCAGTGGCGGGTGTCCCCACTTATAAAAATCAATGAAACTTTGGCAACGCCGCGTGCTTCTAACTTGCTGTATTTTTATCTTCGTGACTATCGCTCCCCTGCTTGTTTTTTATGCTACAGGATATCGTTTTGATTTAAAAAACAGCGAAATCAGATTTGTTGGCATGATTGATATCGCCTCGACTCCCAAAGATGCCGATATTTTTTTGGATGACGAATTAATTGAAAAAACTCCCTACCAAATTAGAAACCTTTTTCCACGTTCCTATACTCTCAAACTACAAAAAGAAGGTTATCATAACTGGGAAAAGAATTTGCCGGTAGAATCAAAACAAGTTACCTGGGTCAAAAACGCCCGCCTTTTCTTGACTAACCCACCTCAGAAAGAAGTGCTAGAAAAGCCTGTTCAGGACTTTATTCCCCTATCCCAAAATGAGAAAGTCGCCTACACCATTAAGAATGAAAATCATCTCCCGGAACTATGGCTCTTTGATTTAGACAGTCAAGACAACAAAAAGCTTTTTACCACCGCTCTGCCAGAGAAGCCTACCGAAGAGGCCAAAGAAGAGAAGGAAGCTAGTTACAATATCGAACTCAAAGACTTAGTCGCTTCAGATAATTCAGCTGCTCTGCTTTTCACCCTCAAAGAAGATGACGCCTCCCCCAAGTACTATTATCAAAGTATTAAAAACGAAGAATCAATTCTATTATCTGACTTTATTCAGAGAAACATAAATCAAATTGACTTTTGCCCCAACGAAGACCAGAGAATTCTTTATCTTTCAGATAATTCTCTGTACGAGTTTGATATTAAAGAGAAACAAGAGAATCGTATTGCAGAAGATGTGCTCGCATTTAAGACCTCATCCCAAAACAGTTATTTCATCAAAAAAGAAAGTGGAGCTCTAAGTCTCTACGAGAAGTCAAAAAACGGCACTCTTAACTTTGACAAAAGCTCCCACCTAATGGAAAGCAATCTTCCTTTTGAGGGACTCAAAGATATGGAAGTTGGCTCAGGCAATAATTTGTCTATCATTGATGACAAAAAGAACTTGTACTTGTTCCGGTCCGAAAATGATCGTCTTGAAAAAATTGCCGACAACGTCACCCATATGAAATGGGGCGCCAGGGGAGAAAAAATTCTCTTCAGGAATCATTCTGAACTCAGCTTCTATGAGGTTTCCCCACTTTCTGAACAAAGTTTTAAACAAGACTACAGAGTTAATCAAAGCAATCTCATTACCCGCTATGGCCGTGAGATTACGGCCTTTGGTTGGTTTCCTGATGAAGAATGGGTCTGGGTTTCATTTGATAACCAATTCAAAATTATTGAACTAGACGAAAGAGGCGGCCGCAATCACTTTGATTTTCTAAGTGACAGAAGCATAGATCCTGAAGTTTTCTTTGGCAAAAAGGGAGAGCAAATGTTCTATCAAGAAGAGGATGCAAACAGAATTATGAAAATGACTTTGTTTGAGAAATAAGGATTGCCATTCTTCCCTCCGTTGGAAGAACTGGAAAGCATATCAAAATAAGCTCATCTTTACATCCAAAAAACCCCGCCTATAGGCGGGGTTTTATATGCAAATTTAAAGGTGCTTTTAACGTTTGGAGAACTGTGGTGCACGTCTGGCGCCTCTGAGCCCTGGCTTCTTTCTCTCTTTCATACGAGGATCTCTTCTAAGATACCCAGCTTTCTTGAGAAGCGGACGATTGTCTATCTCATAAGTCTGGAGAGCTCTTGCGAGACCAAGACGAATGGCTTCAGCCTGACCTTTTCTACCACCGCCACTAACTCTGACAGTTACTCTGAACTTGCTCAAAGCTTCTTCTCCAAGAAGACTTAGAGGAGCTTTGGAGATCTGGGTCAACTCGTCGTCACCAAAATAATCTTTGAGCGTCTTCTTGTTGATCTCAAAACCATCACCTAGATAGAGTCTGACTCTAGCCACAGCAGTTTTTCTACGACCAACAGTCGCAATATATTTTTCTTCACTTATTGAAATGTCTTCTTTTTTGGAGTTTGCCATAATTATTTGCTATCTTTCTTTTGTGAATCTGATTTAGGAAAATGCTCTTGATGAGGATGCACTTCGCCTTTATAAAGTTTGAGTCTCTTGAGTCTTTTCTTTGACAGACTGTTCTTGGGAAGCATGAGTCTCACAGCATCAAAGAAAAGTCTTTCCGGCTGTCTCTTTTTTCTTTCACCTAGAGTTTCTTCCTTGATAGAACCAGGATACCATGAATGACGATAATACTTTTTCTCTAGAGCCTTGGCTCCGGTGACTTTAATTTTGTCAACATTGGTAATGACTACAAAGTCTCCTAGATCTTGATGCTGAGTATAAGACACTTTTTGTTTACCAATCAAAAGGCCAGCTACTCTACTAGCTACACGGCCAAAGGTATCGGATCTAGCATCAATAAGATGCCACTTTCTTTCAATAGACTTATTATCTAGGATGGAAGTTGTTCTTCTTTTCATGGTTATATTAGCTCAATTTGACATGTTCTAGCACCATCACCTTTTCTCGCGCCAATCTTAAGGACTCTAACAAAGCCACTCTTTTTATTGGCATATTTCTTGACCAGGTCCGTAACAACCTTCTTCTCGGCAGCATCATTATTGAGAAATTGGTGAAGATAAAGCTTTCTTTTGCGAGAATCAGATTCACTACATGCCCGAGACAAAAAGCTCTCGGCTTCGCTTGCGACAATTCTGGCTTTTCCTTCAGTAGTCACCAATTTGCTATGCAAAATCAGCGAAATAATCATATTGGCAGTTAAGGCTTTTCTATGAGACGCTGAGCAGCGAATTTTGTTCTTTTTCTTCCTGTGACGCATGGCTTATTATTCTTCTTCTTTTAGAGTTACTTTGAACTTCTTGAGAGATTTTTGGATTTCCTTTAACGCTGTTTCTCCAAAACCTTCTAGGCTAAGAAGCTGATCTTCTGAGCGTTGAACCAAATCACCAACTTTTCTAATTTTTGCTTTATCAAGCGCATTAGCAGTTCTGGTGGAAAGGTTTAATTCTTGAACCAATTTACCCATAACCTCGTCTTCTTCCTCTTCTTCGTC
>JAHIRA010000044.1 GCA_018818905.1 Patescibacteria group bacterium
GTTTCTCAACAAGAAAAATTCATAGGACTCGAAAGTCATTCTATTTTAGATTTACAGGGAGGGAATGTATAAGTCTATACCATTTTCTTTATGATGGCGTTCCAGAAGACATGTATCTGTCTGGGAAACACTGTGTCTTTGAATCTGGATTTCAGAAATAATTAATGTATACAGCAATAATTCAGTGATTAATTATTATACATGCACAGAAAATAGCAACTGTGATTTCAATAAGTTATCCAAAAAATGCCCACCTAATGAATATTTAATTAATGCACTTAAGTATTTTTATAAAGAAACCTCTTACTACGATATCTATAAAAATTTAGATCAGCAAAACAATACCTTTTAGTGTTATAATCCGCAATATCAAAGAGTTATCTTAAAATGCACCATCTTCCCCTTCTTGACCATTAAGGACAGTTTAGAGCTATCATCCTGTATTATTTTTCTATTAGTGCAATAATTTGATATACATTCCCCTTTTTTATGGTACCATCATCAAAAACCTTTTAACCAAAGGAGGGTACCATGAAGATTGCGTTAGACTTGGATATACAATTCAAAGACGGCATTTTAATCCTCAAATCAGACTCTGGGAGAACCTTGATCTTCCCCAAAGATCATGTGGTTCAAAAGAAAATCCAGATGGTCACTTTGGAAGAGCTCAGCGAGCTCACCGTGGAAGAGATCTGCAAATTGTTCAACTACAAAACCAGAAAATCTTACTACGACATTCGCCGCTTCGTTCTGGAGAACAATATCGAAGCCTTAATGCCAAAAAGAACTGGTCCCAAAACTGCCCCCAAGCGAACCTCGGAATTAGAGAAACGTGTTATTCAACTTCGCCTGACTACCGACAAGAACATGTACGAAATGAATCGCATCCTGAATCAAGAAGGATTTCCTGTCAAATCGAGACTCGTTGCCCAGGTTTTAAACGACTATGGGATAAGTAAAAAAAAATCGCTTCAAAAGAAGTAAAAGAACGTTCCAGGGCTCTTCTCACTCCAGAGACTATTGAGGTTCTCGATGCCTCCATGAAACCCAAGAGCATTGAAGTCACTCGGCAGTCAATCTATACAGAGCTGGAAGCCCTTCTCAGACGGGGTTTTACGACCACTCATGCCGGTGGCTTCTTTTTCATTCCTTACCTTATGGAACTTGATCTTTACAAAGCCTTGGGTGAGCTGAGCACCCGAAAAACAACAGGCATTCCCACTGAGAGAATGGCCCTTCAGCTCATCTGGGAGCCACTTTTTGGCTACGTCAAAGGCATCCGTTCTGTTGATCCAGTCAGTCAAGCGGATTTTGGAGCCCTGTCGGGGCTACCTTTCATTTGCTCGGCCTCCACCGAATATCGCTTTCTTGCCGAAAGCACTACAGAGCGTGCGGAACAGTTTCAAAAGTATATGGGAAAGCGCTTGATCCGCTTGGGTTATATCACCGGTGATGTGCTCAATATGGATGGTCATTCTATTAAACTCTTTTCCCGAAAAGAAATGAAGGCCTCTTATCTTTCCAAGGACAAGGCTTACGGTAAAGCCATCCGCACCTTCTATACACAGGATCAAGCCAGTAAAAAGCCGCTTTTTGCTAAAGTTGCCTATTCAGGCGCCACAGTCGCCCAAGTGACTCCTCAGTTGGTAGAGGCTAACAAAGAGATCCTTGGTGGCCCTTTCCTCAGTGTTAACGACAAAGAGTGGTTCATTGGAAGCCTTCTGGATCAACTCGACAAAATTCATGGCATCCAGGTCCTGCTTCCTTTAAAACGTACCGCCAAACGCATAAGGGAGATGGAGGCTATCCCCTTTGAAGAATTCAAATATCGTTACGAAAACCAACCCATTGCAAAGCTGGTCACGGAATTGGATGATTTTACCGGCAAAATGAAACTGTTTGTCAAACGTAATAGCGATGGCACCTTCTTTGCCCTGATCACCAACAAGAAATACTTTCGGGCTGCTCGGGCCATGGAGTTCTATCAAAAGCGCTGGGTGATCGAAAACTTCTTCAACGAGAATGTCTTCTTGGGCCTTGATCGACTGCCTTCCCTCGAACTTAATGCCATCCAGACTGCTTTGACACTCAAGATGGTATCATTTCATCTGGATGATAACTTCAGAATAAATCTTCCAAAGCCCTTCTCCACAATGAAGCCAGAGTCCATCTATCAACATTTCATTCAGGGCGTTCAGGGGAAAGTACAAATTAAAAAGGATAAGCTCCATGTTGATATTTATGGCTTTCAACATCGGGATGTGGTCGTCACTCTGTTTGAAAACCTCGAGCAAAAGCTGATCGCCCAAAACATTGATCCCCGTTGCCCCTGGCTAAATGATCATGTTTTGAGCTTCTCATTTAAATGAAAAAGTGTATATCAAACTAAGGCTGAATTATTGCTGAAGATTATAATTTCCTGCTGTTGTTGGAGTGCCAGTAATAAAACCCGATGTACTCAAGCTTAAGCCAGGAGGCAGGCTTCCACCACTTATTGACCAAGAATAAGGTGTTTGACCACCA
>JAHIRA010000045.1 GCA_018818905.1 Patescibacteria group bacterium
ACAAGCGAAGTTAAAAAGTGAATCTGCTAACCGATAGTAATGAAAAGTCAACATTATCTAGCTACTACATCCCCCTCAACCCTTCTCCCATAAAAAACTAGCTCCAATCGAGCTAGTTTTTCTTTCCTTCCCCAAAAAGGAGCTCCTCCGGTCCAAACAGCATCAATATCACAGGTCATCTTGTCTTTGAAGTCCTTCTTTTGAAATAAGTCCTGGAAGAGATATGGTATAATTACAATAATAAAAAGAAAAAAGCTTTTGAGATAATTTTCTCCTATGAAGATAACAAAACATTTTACAGCAACAATAATAATCGTTCACAACAAGAAGGTCCTCCTTCACTTGCACAAAAAACTCGGCATGTGGCTTCCTGTTGGGGGTCATATTGATTGCGATGAATTACCAGAAAAGGCTGCCTTGCGAGAAGTTAAGGAAGAGTCAGGCTTGGATGTTGAGATATATAATCCAGACAAGCAAGCAGATATGGGAGATGCTCAGCAATTATTGCGTCCAATGCACATTTTGCTCGAGGATATAGGTAAAGATCACCAACATATAGATTTTATCTACTATGCCAAAGCAAATACCTTAGAAATCAGTTCAGAAGATGGTGAAACAGATGATTTGAAATGGTTTAGCAAAAACGAGATCAAAAAATTGGCAGGTGCTCCCGAAAATACCAAACTGCTTTCCTTGGAAGCAATCGAGTTATTGACTGTAAATTAGTTAACTACCCTTGGCAGACCATAACGAAGACTTGTCTGCCGAAGCTTTAGCGTAGGAGGATAAAAAATTATGCTAGAAATTAAGTTTTGATATGGAAAACATTATACACACTCTCTTGGCAGGGTTTATTGTTTCAATTGCTTGGTTTATTGCTGGTGGAATACTCTATATGAATCCGGTAGTCAAGAAGATTTATAGCAAATTTGAAAACAACCCCGGTATGAAAAAATGGGGCGATCAAAAGAAGTATCTTCTTTCCATGTATTTCGTCGGAGCCTTAATCCCCTCTTTGATTTTTTCTTTTGTCTATACACTCATCAGTCCAATTAGCATCTTGTACTTTGGCTTAATTCTTGTTGGGGTTAGAATCATGCCTCGTTTTTTTGATATGTGGATTCAATCATCCTACCCAAACAAGCTACTGTTTGTTGAAATCATCAACGGGTCTATTCTTAGCTTCATTGCCGCCATAATATTCTCTTTGGTATAAAGCCAAAACAGAAAGCAAAGAGCGCAAAAGAATATTGTTGCTTACACCAAAAATATTGATTGTAATTCCATGAAAAATAGCTAAAATAGAAGTAGTTTAGAATTTCTTTGTGAGGGAATAAATGAAACAAAACAAAAAGAAGGCGCTGTCCATTTTCTCGCTCATGATCATGAATATCGCCCTGATTGCCTCTCTAAGAGGCTTGCCCACCATGGCTGACGAAGGATTGGCTATTGTTGTTTTTCTTATCTTCGCCGTGATTGTCTTCCTGATTCCTGTGTCATTGGTCTCAGCAGAACTAGCCACTGGCTGGCCTGAAGAAGGAGGTATCTACACCTGGGTCAAAGAAGCCTTGGGCGAGCGCTGGGGATTTGCCGTTATCTGGACAGAATGGCTCCAGAATATGGTCTTCTACCCCACCGCCCTAGCAGCGACTGCCGGCATTCTTGCTTACGGCTTTAGTCCCACTCTGGCTGAAAACAAAGTTTACACCTTACTGATTGTTATTTCTGTTTATTGGGGTGCCACCTTCATTAACACGCGTGGCCTCAAACTATCAACCATCTTCACCAACATTGGCATTATCACTGGCTTAGTCATCCCAGGAATCGTTCTAATCGGCTCGGGCATCTACTGGGTCACTTCTGGCCAAACTCTAGCTATTCCTCCTACCTTTAGCAACTTTATCCCCGACTTTGGAAATATCAACACTCTCGTCTTCTTGACTGGTGTGTTTTTGTTTTTCTCTGGTATGGAAGTTTCTGCTGTTCACGCCAAAGAAGTTAGAAATCCCAAGAAAAACTATCCCTTAGCCATTCTACTTTCATCCATTGTAATTGTGACGCTCTTTGTGCTTGGCTCACTGACTATTGCTTTTATAGTTCCTCAATCAGAAATTAGTCTGACTGCTGGCATCATGGAAACATACGAGCAGATATTCGCTGTTTTCCAGCTCAGCTGGCTCACCCCTGTCCTTGGCATTCTAGTGGCTATTGGACTAGTCGCCTCAATTCTAGCTTGGATCGTAGGTCCTTCGACTGGAGTTCTTGTCGCAGCCAAAAATGGCAACCTACCACCGTTCTTCAGAAAAACCAACAAGAGAAATGTTCCTATTAGCATTCTTTTGGTTCAAGGAGTGGTAGTGACGGCAGTTTCTCTGATCATCCTCTTTATGCCTACAGTGTCATCCTCTTTCTGGGTCTTGACCGCTCTTGCAGCTCAACTCTACCTCAGCGTTTATGTTTTGATGTTTATTTCTGCCATAGTCCTAAAGTACAAACGGGCAGATGTAGAACGACCTTATTCTGTCCCAGGTGGCAAAATTGGCATGTGGATCACTGCAGGAGTTGGTTCACTAGCTGCTATTCTAGCCTTTTGCCTAGGATTTCTACCTCCATCGCAACTTGCCACCGGAAGGACACTACTCTTTGAAGGTTTTCTGATAA
>JAHIRA010000046.1 GCA_018818905.1 Patescibacteria group bacterium
ATTAAGTTGCTTCTTGATTCAAAAAAACTTCAAGCTAAACTCGTCAAAAGAGCCAGTCAGAGGTTAAGCCATTTTGACATCAAAGTAACCGCCAAAGAAACTATTTCTCTTTTCAATAAAACTTATGAGCACAGAAAAATCTGACAAAATCGGACTCTGGGAGCGACTGGTTCCAAGCAAAGGGAATTTGATTGTCTTTCTTGTTTCGGTTACTTTCAATCTTGGTTTGTGGGCTTTTATGTATTTTGGTTTTGAGCCCAGCGATATCCCCATGCCACTTCATTACAATATTTATCAAGGCATTGATATGTTTGATACTTGGTCAAAGCTTTACATTATTCCTGTTCTTGGTCTGGTTTTTATCTTCCTCAATTATCTACTGTCTGTGTTTGTTTTTGGCAAGGACAAGCTCATGGCCTATTTTCTAAACTCGAGCAGTGTCTTGTTGCAACTGATTCTTTTGACAGCCTTTTTTTGGATACTTAATCTGCAAAAAGAAATTTTCTAAAATATGAATCACAAACCTATCAGCAACAGATATTTTATTCGTTTCTTTGAAATGCTACCTGGGGTTTTGTCCTGGGGAACTTTGATTGGTTGTGTTGTTTTTTCTTTTCTGGTTCCGGTATGGGTGGCGGTTTTTATCATTTGTTTTGATCTCTATTGGCTTATTAGAGTGGCTTATTTGGCCTACTTCCTGATTCGCTCGTACAAAAAGATGAGACGTAATATGGAATTTGATTGGTATAGAAAGCTTCAGAAAGTGAAAGGCTATGAAGATATTTATCATCTGGTGATTGTTCCAACCTACAAAGAGGGTTTGGATGTTCTTAGGCCAACTTTTCAGGCCTTGGTGGATTCCAATTATCCTGAAGATAAGTTGATGGTTGTGTTGGCCGTTGAAGAAAGAGACAAAGAGAATGGTCTTAAGATCGCTGCAAGCGTAGAAGAAGAATTTGGTTCTAGATTTGATGAATTTTTGGTTACCGTTCACCCCAAAGATATTGTTGGTGAAACTGCCGGCAAGGGCTCAAATGAGGCCTGGGCTGGCAAAAGAGCCAAAGAAATCATTGATGAGAAAGGGATCCCATATGAAGATATTTTGGTTTCGACTCTGGATTGTGACACTTGCGTTCATAAAGAGTATTTCCCTTGTTTGTCGGTTAAGTTTTTGACCACCGAAGATCGATTGCATGCCAGTTATCAACCGGTTCCTATGTTTTTTAATAATATCTGGGACTCTCCGGCCCTGATGAGAGTAGTAGCCATGAGCAATACTTTCTGGATGCTAATGGAACAGGCTAGGCCAGAACGTTTATATACTTTCTCATCTCATAGTATGAGTTTCAAAGCTTTGGTTGATGTTGGATTCTGGCAAACCAATGTTGTCTCAGAAGACTCAAGAATTTTTTGGCAGAATTTTATTCGCTATAATGGTAATTATCGCTGTGAGCCATTGTTAATCCCTGTCTATATGGACACTGTGCTAGCCGATACTTTTTGGAAGAGTATTATTAACCAATACAAGCAACAGCGACGTTGGGCCTGGGGCATAGAAAATGTGCCTTATATTTTCTCTAATTTTGTGGGCAATAAAAGCATTCCTCTTGGCAAAAAATTTGTTCACAGTTTTAGAATGCTCGAAGGTTTTCATTCTTGGGCGACCAATGCCTTGATGATTTTTATTCTGGGATGGTTGCCTTTGATTTTGGGTGGTGATGCCTTTTCAACGACTCTGTTAGCCCAAAACCTACCCTTCGTCACTCAGTGGCTAATGACCATATCTATGGTTGGTATGTTTGTTTCGGCAACGTTGAATATGCTGATGCTTCCCAGAAGGCCAAAAAAATATGGCAAGCGTCGTTTTATTATGATGCTTTTGCAGTGGCTGTTCTTGCCGATTAGTACTATCTTCTTGGGCGCTTTTCCAGCCATCGATTCTCAAACTAGAATGATGTTTGGCAGGCGAATGGGTTTTTGGGTGACAGAAAAAGTAAGAAAGAAATAGCATGCTCTATCTGTTGGATTTTATTTTGGCTTTTTCCTTATCTGTGGTGGCAACGCTGTTTGTCAAAAAGCTGGCTCTCAAGTACAAAATTGTTGATGATCCGGGATCCAAAAGAAAGATCCACACAAAACCAATACCACTTCTTGGAGGGGTAGCGGTTTTTTTTAGTTTTACTGTTGCCATTCTGAGCTATTCTTTTTTTGATCAGCAGTTGCTGAGTGGCTATCTTATGCCCAAACATCTTCTTGGTATTCTTCTTGGTGGACTAGTTCTGATTGTTGGTGGGGCTCTTGATGATAAGTATAGTCTCAAACCAAGTCGACAAATACTTTTCCCCATATTCGCAGCTATCATTATTATTGCTTCTGGAATTGGCATTGATTACATCTCCAATCCTTTTGGCGAAGCTTTTTTACTGGAAGGAAGTAGGATAGAAATTCTTAATTTCAATGGAACCCCATATTATTTAGTTGTTTTTGCTGATCTCTTTACTTTTGTTTGGATTCTGGGGATGACATATACAACCAAGATTCTAGATGGGATGGATGGTTTGGTTTCTGGACTAACAGTTATCGCCGGGGTAATTATTTTTTTCCTTAGTCTACAAGACAAAATAATGCAGCCCGAGACTGCTCTTCTGGCCATTGTTATGGCTGGAGCTTTTGCTGGTTTTTTGCTTTTTAACTTCAATCCGGCCAAAATCTTTTTGGGAGAAGGGGGAAGTACTTTGGCGGGGTTTCTAATTGGGACTTTGGCAATTGTGTCTGGTGGCAAGTTGGCCACGGCACTTCTGATTATGAGTATTCCAATTATTGATTTGGCTTTTGTTATTCTAAAAAGAATTTTTGATAAACGAGAGCTCAAGGCTCCTGACACCAAACATCTTCACTTTAGACTTCTTAGAATGGGCTTGTCGCAGAGAAAAACTGTACTCATTATGTATGCTATTTCGGCTACCCTTGGTTCAGTGGCATTGCTTTATGAGGGCAAGGCCAAAGTCGTATTTTTACTAGTCTTGGGAGTCATGATTTTGCTGTTTTTGGTGATTGTTTCTTGGTGGAGTAAAAAGAAAAAAGAAGCTTGACAATTAGCCAGAAATTGATAGAATTTCTTTGTTAGTCAAAATCACAAATTTATGAAATTTGCAGTTATAAAAAGCGGTGGTAAACAATACCTTGTCGAAAAAGGCGATGTTTTGGATGTCGAAAAACTAGAAAAAGAAGCCAAGGACACCATTGAATTTGAAGAAGTTCTAATGATCGCCGATGACAAAGACATTAAATTTGGTTCACCTATGATTGAGGGGGCCAAAGTTAAAGCCGAAGTTGTTCAAGAGTACAAAGACAAGAAAGTTATCGGAATCAAATACAAGGCCAAGAAAAGACAAAGAAAAAAGTTTGGCCACAGACAGCAATATACCCAAGTCAAAATCCTGGAAGTTTAAACTTCTACTCATATAAAAACCGTGCACTTCTATAGTGCACGGTTTTGTTTTGTTCTTATTTGTGTGGCTAAATTTTTCCTCTTCCTTCTAGAGCTTTACTAATAGTCATTTGATCAGCATATTCAAGATCACTGCCAATAGGGAGGCCACGAGCAATTCTAGTCATGCTGACATCGTGAGACTTGAGTAGCTTGGCAATATACATTGAAGTAGCTTCACCCTCAAGACTGGGATTGGTAGCCATGATGATCTCGTCAAATTTTGGGGTAGAAGTTTCTATTCTTTGAACTAGTTCTTTGATCTTGAGATCTTCGGGGTTAATGTTGTCGATAGGGGAGATAGCGCCGTGCAAAACATGGTAGAGGCCGTTAAATTCATGAGTAGATTCAATAGCCAGAACATCCCAGGGTTCCTCCACAACACAGACAATTAGTTGATTTCTGGCTTTGTTCTGGCAGATGTAACAAGGGTCATTCTCAGCAATATTGTGGCAAGTATTACAAAAGACAATGCCCTTGTTTAGGTCTTCTAGAGATCGAGATAGAGAGCTTCTTTCGTGTTGAGGTTGCTTCATGAGATAAAAAGAAAGCCTCTCAGCAGATTTGGGGCCGACGCCAGGGAGTTTTGAGAGCTCTCTAATGAGGTCTTGAAGCGATTTGGGAAGGACGCTATCCATAATTAGAAAGGGAGACTTAATTCGCCGCTTTGAATTTTTCTGGCCATGACTTTTTGAATTTCTTTGGTGGCGTTTTGGAAAGCGTTTTTGATTTCTTGTTCTAAAGTGTCTTTGTTTTCAGCTGACAAAACTTCAACGTCAATATCAATATCTTCGATTTCTTGGTTACCATTCATGGTGATTCTGACCTTGCCATGATAGGCTTCTCCGGTAACTTTTTCTTCAGCTAGAGTTTTTTTCATGTCATTGGCCTGCTTTCTCATGGCGGCCATGTCCTTTAGTTTTCCGAGCATAATTTTTGGTTAGCTTGATTTTTTAAGATTCTCAAACCTTACCTTATCATGATTAAAATATAAATCAACTTTACCTGTGGGACCATTCCTATGTTTTTTGATATGAATTTCGGCGATATTCTTGTTCTCTGTGTCAGCATTATACATAACCTCACGGTAGATAAACATAACCACGTCAGCATCTTGCTCAATTGACCCTGATTCCCTGAGGTCAGAAAGCTGCGGGATTTGAGGAGATCTGTTTTCAACAGCACGAGAAAGTTGAGAAAGAGCCAAAACTGGGATATCAAGCTCTCTGGCAATTCCTTTGAGGGATCTTGAAATTTCAGAAATTTCTTGAACTCTATTGTCTGGATTCCGACCTTCCATGAGTTGGAGATAGTCAACAACCACAAGACCTAAGCCGTGCTCAGATTGAAGTCTTCTGGCCTTGGTTCTGATTTCCATGGCGTTAGCGGAAGGAGTGTCGTCAATAAAAATTGGAGCTTCTGAGAGAATTCCCATCGCCTGACCGACTCTAGGAAAATCGTCACTGTTTTCACTGTCAGAAAGTTTCCCGGTTCTCATTTTCCATAGGTCAACCCCAGCCTGGGCGCACAGAAGGCGGTCGACGAGCTGTTCTTTTGACATTTCAAGACTAAAGATTCCGGTTGGGACCTTGCTTTTGACAGCAATTTGTCGGCAGAGATCTAGGGCAAAGGCGGTTTTTCCCATGGAAGGTCTAGCAGCTAGAATAACTAAGTCTGATTTTTGAAAACCGGCCAAAAGATTATCAAGGTCCACGAAGCCGGTTGGGATGCCTCTGAGTTTGTTACCGTCTTTGTGCAGCTCGTCAATTCTTTCGAAGGTATCAGTCAGAATGCTTTTGATAGGGGTAAACTTGTTTTTGAGATACTTCTGAGATACGCTAAAAAGCTTTTGTTCGGCTGAATCAAGGACTTTTTCAATGGGAGTGGTTTCTTCGTGAGCCAGTTCAGAAATTTCTCCGGCAGTCCTTTGTAGTCTTCTGAGAGTAGATTTCTGTTGAACGATTTTGGCATAATGAATAACATTGCCGGCAGTGGGGACGACATTGGCCAGGGTCACAAGCTTGCTGCGGCCACCAATCTCTTCCAATTTATTTTTTTTCTGAAGAACATTTGAAAGACTAACTACGTCAATGGGTTCTCTTTTTTCATAAAGATCAATCATAGCCTCAAAAACGGCGCCATGACTTTCTTTATAAAAATCTTCAGCTTTGACAATGTCAGCAATTTTGATAATAGCTTCTTTGTCAATCATAAGGGATCCCAGAACACTTTCCTCAGCTTCTATGTTTTGAGGTGGCAGGCTCTGATCAATTTTGTCTAGCATGTTGTATTTTTTAGACGATACTTGATCATATCATATGACAATTAAAAAGGGGAGAGTCACTTCTCCCCAAGATATCCCCGATTGTCGACAGTAATTATTTTATTCTGTATTGCCTCTCATTATTTCTTGTCCGGAAGCCGTGTCTTTAAGCGCAAAACCCTCTTTCTCAATTTCTTCCCTGAGGCTATCTGACAAATCAAAATCCTTACTTTGACGAGCTGCTTCACGTTTGTCAAGGAGGATTTGAATCTTGTCTGGGATGTTTGCTTGAGACTTCTCTAGGTAGAGAAAGAAAAGACCCACAACTTGATCAAGCTTTCTAAGAAGGTCTACACTTCGCTTTGCCTCTTCGCGGTTGATTTTGCCTTGGTCAATAAACTGGTTAGTTTTGGAAATAAAATCATAAATAACAGCCAGGGCTTCTGGAGTATTAAGATCGTTTGCCAAAGCCTTGTCAAAATTGTCTTCAGCTTGCTCTATCAGGGCCATAGCCTCAAGATTAGTGCCGGCAGTGTTCTCGATTCTTTTGAGACGCCCAATGAAATCTATAACTCGCTGCAGACCCTTCTTTACATTATCAAGATTAGCAAAAGAGAAGTGAGCCTTAGAACGATAATGAGTGCCAAAGATAAAGAAGCGATACACCAGAGGGTCGTAACCTAGTTTTTCTAAGTCAGAAATAGTGTAAATAGTACCTTTGGATTTTGACATCTTGGTCCCATCGACGAGGATATGACGACGGTGCAACCATAGATTGACAAATTTAGTACCATTGGCGGCTTCGCTTTGAGCAATCTCAGCTTCATGATGAGGGAAGATATTGTCTTCACCGCCGGTGTGAATATCTATTGTCGGACCGAGGTACTTTTTGGCCATGGCTGAGCATTCGAGATGCCAGCCGGGGTAGCCCTTGCTCCAAGGAGAATCCCATTTCATCAAGTGCTTCTCGGGAGCTTTGACCCACAGAACAAAGTCATGCGGACTTTTTTTGTTGGAATCTTTGACCACAGCTTCTCGAACTTCTTCTTCAAGCTTCTCGGGAGTATTTCCTGACAGATTTCCATAGTCCTCAAATTTAGAAATATCGTAATAAACAGTCCCGTCTTTTTCGTAAGCGTAGCCTTTGTTGATTAGTTCTTTGATAATAACAATCATTTCCTGAACATGATCGGTAGCTCTGGGATATTTGTTGGCTAGGCTAAAATTGAGTTTCTTGAGGTCCAAAAAAAACTGCTTTTCAAAAAAGCGAGCAATTTCTTCTGGAGTTTTGCCTTCTTCTCTAGCTTTCTTGATGATTTTGTCTTCACCTTCATCGGCATCCGAGGTCAGGTGACCAACGTCAGTAATGTTCATGATCTGCTTGACCTGGTAGCCCTTGAATTCAAGATAGCGTTTGAGAAAATCATTGGTCAAGAAAGTGGCAAAGTTGCCAATAGTGGCAAAGCTATAAACCGTGGGACCACAGTTGTACATCAGAATTTCTTTTTTGCCAGGGTCAAAGTTTTCTTCTGTTTTGCTGTAAGTGTTGTAAAATTTCATATTTTTGTTTGTCAATTAATACTTTTATGGTATCATCTGAGAGCGAATTCGTTAAGCAAACTTTGAAGGAAGGGACAGACAGGAGGAGAAGATGAGAAAGAATGAGTCTCGGAGAACAGAAGAGCTAGAGATTTGGACGAAGGAGGAATATGAGTTCCCCAAGATAATAATTTGGGCGGTTTTGGTAGTTCCGGGATTGCTACTGGTGTCGCTTGCCATTTTTCTGGTATATGGCATTCTCTTGAAATGCTCATAAGAATGAGATGCTTTTGTGATCATACTGCAGCCCAAAACCTGAGGGCTGCTTTTTTATTTGTGATTTCCACAAAAACAATGTATAATTAACGCAATCAGAAAATTAATTACAGAGCTCTGGCTAACGCCTAGAGTTAAGTTTGGATTATGCCACAAGTCGATCCCAACAAATCAGAATCTCTCAAAGAAATGCTTGAAAAGGGGGCAGAAGTTAGCCCTGATGATTTTGCCGCCACTCCAGAAGATCTGAAATCAAAACTCCAGGATAAAGAAAGAGAATTAGCCAAGCACAAGGCAGAATTGGCGAAAATCAAGGAAGGGCAAGAAGAAGAAAAGGTTCCGGAGAAAGAAGTCGTAGTTGAAAGAGAAAGGACAAAAGAAGAACCAACAGAAGATGAAGAGGAGCAAAAAAAGATAGCAGAAGCAAAGAAAGTCAGAGTCAAGCAAGCTGTTGCTGACGATATTGCTATTATTATGGACTTAGATCAGCCCAAACAAGTTAAGGTCTTGGTGTGGCTGGCCTTAAGAAAGGGGGTTTATCATGCTTTTGACGTAGCTAAAGGTTTGGGAAGTCCCTATCTTTTGGACGAATTCCACGATGTCATGGTCGATGAGATGCGTGACTTGATGGTTAAAAAAGGAAAAATAAAAAAACTTCGGTAGACGAAAATGAGCAGTCTCAGCCTGGTTAATTTACTTCAAGTTCAGGCCGTGCAGATTGGTAATCTCTATGTTACCCCACGGGAAATAGGGATGGCCTTGATATCTCTGATGGTGCTTCTTTTTGTTGCCTCTTTTATTGCGGCAGCTTGGCTATATTTTAGGAATAGAAACAAACTTCCCAAGTCTCTCAATACCGTGACTTATCTGGTGACTGTGCCCAAGATCAAGAAAATGAAAGAAACAGAATCAGACGAAGAACCGCAAAAAGAAGAGAAGGATCTTATCTCAATTGCCGAGCAAATGTTTGCCAATTTGTCTGCGGTTTATATACACAACAAGGGTCTAAAGCCCTTTCTTTACGGTAAAGATCACCTCGGTTTCGAAATTGTTTCTATCGATGGGGAAATACGTTTTTATATCACCACTCCAAGACGCATCAAAGAATACGTCGAGAAGCACATTCACGCTCAGTATCCAAAGGCGCAAATTGAAGAATCCGGTGAATACAATATTTTTAGAGAGGGTTATCAAGTTGCTTCTTGCCTTTTGGGTTTAAAAAGGAAGAACTATTTCCCGGTTAAAACTTACAAGAATCTAGAAACCGATCCTCTCAATTCTATTACCAATGCTCTCTCAAAGCTAGAAAAAGATGAAGGAGCGGCCATTCAAATTCTGGCTAGGCCTGCTCCAGGCAAATGGACCAAGACCGGCAACAAAATTGCCAGAGAGATGATCCAGGGGAAGGGCTATGAAGAAGTCACGGCTAGTTTCTTGGTGAAAGGAAGTAAATCAATCAGCAAGACGATGATGGACGTCACCAAAACGCAGGACGAAAAAATGCGTCAACAGCAAACGCCGACTACTGAAGATGATGATCAAAGAAGACTCACTCAAACAGAAGAGGAGACAATCAAGGCTATTGAGGATAAGTCCAACAAAATGGCTTATGAGACGGTTATCAGGCTTATTACCTCATCCAAAACCAAAGAAAGAGCTAGTCTTAATTTGGATAATGTCATTGGGGCTTTCCAACAGTTTAGTTTTCCAACTTTAAATTCATTTACCAGAAGAAACAGAAATTTGCGACGCCTGGTGGTTGATTTTGTCTTCAGATATTTTGACAAGAAAAGAAGCTTTGTTCTCAATACCGAAGAGCTAGCTTCTGTTTTTCATTTTCCAACCAAATACAATGAAACTCCCAATGTTCTCTGGTTGACTTCCAAAAAAGCTCCGGCCCCCATCAATCCACCAGCTGAAGGTATTCTGATTGGCAATAATGTTTATAGAGGGATTACTACTTCAATCAATATTAGTCGTAAGGACAGACTGCGTCATATGTATATTATTGGTAAGACTGGTGGTGGTAAGTCAACGCTTCTTGAGAATCTTGCTCTTCAAGACATTAGAAACGGTGACGGCGTCTGTGTCGTTGATCCGCATGGTGATTTGGTCGAGAATATTCTTCTGGGCGTTCCTAAAGAAAGAGCCGAGGATATTGTTATTTTCTCACCTTCCGATATGGAGCGGCCGATTGGACTCAACATGCTAGAGTTTTACAAAGAAGAACAGAAAGACTTTGTGGTCCAAGAAATGATTTCTATCTTCTACAAACTTTTTCCACCGGAGATGATTGGCCCTATGTTTGAGCACAACATGAGAAATGTCATGTTAACGCTTATGGCTGATCCTGAAGGAGGAACCATAGTCGAAATTCCTAGAATGTTTACCGATGACGAATTTCAGAAAGAAAAGGTCGCGCTTGTTAAAGACCCGGTTGTGAGAGCCTTTTGGGAAAAAGAAATGGCGCAGACTTCTGATTTTCACAAGTCAGAAATGTTGGGGTATTTGATTTCCAAGGTTGGTCGTTTTGTAGAAAACGAAATGATGAGAAATATTATTGGTCAGCCCAAATCCGGCTTCAATGTCAGGGATATCATGGATAACAAGAAAATTCTTTTGGTCAATCTCTCCAAAGGTAAAACCGGAGAAGTTAATAGTGATCTTTTGGGTTTGATTATCATTTCCAAAATCCAAATGGCGGCCATGGCCAGAGCAGATTTGCCAGAAGAGCAGCGCAAAGATTTCTATCTCTACATTGATGAGTTCCAAAACTATACAACAGACAGTATTGCCACAATTCTTTCTGAAGCTAGAAAGTATAAACTTGGCCTGACCGTAGCTCATCAATACATTGCTCAGTTGACAGCTGGAGAAGGTGGTAAACAAGACACTGCTATTCGAGACGCGATTTTTGGTAACGTAGGCACCATTATTTCTTATCGTGTTGGTGTTGACGATGCTGAGACTTTTGCCAAAGAATTTCACCCGGTTTTTGACGATAATGATGTCATGGGGATTGAGAAATACAATGTTTACGCCAAATTGATGATAGATGGTACCGCTTCAAAGCCGTTTAATATGGAAATTCCGCCGCCATTGTCGATGACCGGTGGTAATAAAGAGTTAGCTGATGCTATCAAGCAGCTTTCCAGGCTTAAGTATGGACGTAGCCGAGAAGAAGTTGAAGAGGATATAAATAGACGAGCTCAGCTAGGCGGAGATGCTGGTAGTCAAGGAGCAAACACTGAACCATCTTTTTGATCATATCCACTTGCGTTTGACAGAGAATATGCTATTATAATTGTTACCATTTGATTAAAAAATTGATTACATAACATAAAAAGGGAAATAAAAAATGCCGAAAAAAGAGCATGGAAATATTGTTTTAATCCGCCAAATTTTAAAAAGTGCCGAGAATAGTATCAAATCCGCACAGAAGCTTCTGGACGAGGTCGAAGCACCGCCAAAAGACTCTAAGGGTTCACCAGAAGACCTACAAGAAAAAGCTACTCATCTTTCTGTTATGGATGGTGGCAAGATTGTCGAAGGGGTTTTTGACGGACAGAACATGGTTGGCCCAGACGGAAGAATTTTTCCGATTCCAGCCAACTACGCTTCCAAATCAAAATTAGTAGAAGGTGATATTCTAAAGTTAACAATTGAAGATGATGGCTCCTTTGTTTTCAAGCAGATTGGCCCAGTTGAGCGCAAAAAGCTGATTGGTGATGTTATAAAAGAGGAGGGTGGAGAGTTCAGGGTGCAGGTTGAAGACAAGTCCTTCAAAGTCCTTCTTGCTAGTATTACCTACTTCAAGGCCGAAGCTGGTGACGAAATCACCATCGTGGTTCCCAAAGACAAAGAGTGTACTTGGGCCGCAGTTGAGAACGTGATTAAGAAAACAAGGACTGATTCTTCTGAGACAGAACCAACAGATGAAGATATAGAGGATGTAGATAAAGAATTTAAACCAGTTGACATAGAAAGCGAAGAAGACGAGTTCAAAGAAATTGGGGCAGACGAGGAAGAGAGCGAAGAAAACGATAATAAAGATAAACTAGACGAAGAAATAGATAAGAATATCTAAGAACAAAAGAAGTGTTCAAAAAGCTAGAACAAAAATACAAGACCCTCTTTCAAATCGTTAAGTTTGCTCTGGTTGGGGGCTTGAACACCGCGTTAGATTTCGCTGTTCTAAATGCTCTTATCTGGGCGACCGGTACCAGTTCTGGAAAATGGATAATTCTTTTCAACAGTCTAGCTTTCACGGCAGCTGTTATCAATAGCTACATTCTCAATAAGATCTGGACTTTTCAGAGCAAAGAGAAGAAAGTGGCTTCTCAGTTTGCTCGTTTTATTACAGTATCCTTAATTGGCTGGGTGGTTAATACGGCCATTGTTTTTACAGTGACTACATATATTGATCCCTACTTTGGCCTAAACGAAACGTTGTGGGCTAATGTGGCCAAGATAGTAGCAACCGGTGTAGCGTTAGTATGGAACTTTATTGGTTACAAGCTCTGGGCTTTTAGAGACAAGGATCAAGAAACCGAAGTATCATAATCTGTGTCAAATTTAGCTTTATACAGAAAATATCGGCCACAAAGATTTGATGATCTTTACGGCCAAGAACACGTTGTTAAGACCCTGCAGAATGCTTTATCTGGTGGGTCTTTTTCGCATGCTTATCTTTTCTTTGGACCACGTGGCACAGGTAAGACGACTTTGGCGCGCTTGATCGCTAAGGCGCTAAATTGTGAGAAGAGAGAGAAAGGGGACTATGAGCCTTGCAATCAATGTGCTTCATGTCTTGAGATAGATAGGCAAAGCGCGGTTGATGTTATGGAAATTGATGCCGCTTCCAATAGAGGTATTGATGAAATCCGTGATCTGAGAATTAAGGCCAGGTTGGCGCCGCTAAGACTTGATTACAAAGTTTTTATTATTGACGAGGTTCATATGCTGACCAAAGAAGCTTTTGACGCTTTGTTAAAGACTTTGGAAGAACCTCCCAAGAATACACTTTTTGTTTTAGCCACCACAGAGGCCCAGAAAATTCCCAAAACAATTATTTCTAGGTGCCAATACTTTGAATTGACCAAGATTCCTATTGATCTTTTGAAAGAGTATTTGAGAAAAATTGCCAAAGAGGAAGATATCCGAATTGATGATGAGTCATTACTCTATTTGACAACTCTTTCTGGTGGTTATGCTAGAGATGCCGTGAGTCTTTTGGAACAGGTAGCCACTCTTGATAAGATAGATCTGCCACACATCAAGTCTCTTTTGGGAATTCCAGAGGACAAGTATATACTGGATCTTTTGGAGCCTCTCTTTGCAGGAAAGCTTGATAAAGCTTTTGAAGTTCTAGGGAACGTTTCTGCTACAGGAAACGATCTTGGTCGCTTTGCAGATAGTTTGCTAGAAAAGCTAAGAAAGATAGTGCTACTTAAGGTTGAAAAAACTGAGAATTCTTCCTATGAGCTGGGGCTAGACAAAAAAGAAATTGCCAAACTGCAAGGTATGTCAGAGCAAGTCGAGATGGCCAAAGTCACGCGACTTATTAAGGAAATAATCCAGAATCGCAACAATTTCAAAGACGCTAACAATCCAGAGTTATTTTTGGAAATTGCCCTGGTAGATGTTTTTGCTGAGCAAGAAGAAAGGATTGTCGTAGCCAAAGCGGGAGTTTTGGAAGTTGCAGAGAAAACATTGACTCCTGAAGAAGAGAAGCCTATTAAAATAAATGAAAAGGTAGAAGCGGTAGTTGAAAACGATAAGACAAAGAGTAAGGAAGTTACTCTAGAAAAACCCAAGAATTTGAAATCCGACATCACTCTTGAAGAAATCAAAAAGAAGTGGCCAGAGTTTGTTGAAGAGCTTAAGCTTTATAACTATTCTCTTTCTGGTCTGGTGAAATCGACTTGCCTTGTTGGTATAGAAGGTGATAATCTAGTCTTAGCCTGTGATTATAGTTTTCATCAAGAAAGAATCACAGATAACAAAAATGTCAGACTGCTTGAGGATGTGTTTGAAAAGATATTTTCTGCTAAGCTTCGTTTTGACTGTGTTGTCAAAGATAATTTGTCAAACGAGGATCGCAAAAAAGTTGATGATGCGAAAGAGAAAGCGGCTAAAGCAGATAAAGAAGCAGCCACAGAGACTATTCAGAATGCGGTTGATGTTTTTGGTGAAGCGGGAAATGTTTAGATGACAGTAACCTAAAATCTATTATTCGGGGCTCGTCTAATGGCAGGACGCCTGGTTTTGGTCCAGGTAATCGGGGTTCGAATCCCTGGCCCCGAGCCATAATACGCCAAGGCTTTGTATGACAGGCCAGTTTTAAATATACAGATTTTTCATATATATCAAAATTAAAATAAAAACATGGTTAAACAAAAATGGACCACTCTAGTTGTGGTGCTTTTTATTTTGGGGCTTGTTTCTGTGGGGTGCTTGAAGAAGGACAAAGAGGAGATTGTCTCAGAGGTTGATGTCAGTTCAACAGTCGAAGAACATTGGGCTACTAGCACTGATCAGGGCGATATTTATGGGGACGAGGTGACTGGAAGTATTAATGGTCAAGAGATAAATATTGCTAATGTTACCGTGAAAGCCTGGGAAGACGACAATTATAGCTGGACCTTTTCGACTTTAGCGCCGGATGAAACTTGTGGTGTAGTTGTTGGTAATGATGCGGTTAATTTTAGTTCCAAGATTTTGAGAGTGGGCACTTTTGAAAAGAAGATAGATGAGGAGGTCGAGTTTAATGATTATCACGCCTACTATCACTATGAGCAAGAAGATGGAACGCCCATGAGTGTGAATGTTGAGTGGTCAGCCAAAATTGTCGTTAAAGAGATCGATGAAGATAATAACAAAATTAAGGGATATGCCAAGGTTGATTTTGATGATGGCACAACCATGATCGATGGTAAATTTGAAGCCGATTTGTGTAAATAAAAAATTACTTCATTTCCTGAACTGTCGCAAAGTTGTAACCTGCATTCTGAACACGGGCGATAATTTCATCAAGAGCAGATGCTGAGGCACGTGATTGAGTATGAATTAGAATAATGGAACCGTCTCGCAGGCCGGCAAGAGAATGGCTGATTACTGATGAGCGGGAGGCGCCTTGTCTTGAGTCGTATGAATCAGCAGTCCAATGAATATGGCGATAGCCTATACTTTGAATTACCTGATCAGTTCTGGCGTTTCTGGCTCCACCCGGGTATCTGAAATAGGGCCTTGTTGTTTTGCCGGTAATGCTTTTTGCAATATCATCAGACAAATTTATTTCATGCTTCATTCGGCCTTCTGAGATGCGTGTAAAAGAGGGGTGACTATAACTATGATTGGCCAGCTGATGTCCTTCGTCCGTGATGCGTTTTATGGTAGCAGGTCTGCCCTGCATGGCGTCACCAAGGATAAAGAATGTAGCCTTAACCTTTCTTCTCTTGAGGACATCAAGCATCGTCTCAAAGGAGCCACCATTAGAGTAGCCATCATCAATAGTTAGGGCAACACAATTTCTCTCGCATTTTTTGACCAGTTTTGCTTTGGGAGCGGGGGAAGTAATAATCTCTTCTTTTCCATCTTGGTTGGTATCGCCAGTGGCTGGGATAACTCCTCCCGAATAATCTTCATTATAAGCAAAGACTTGTTTGCCGGCCCATTGGCCATTTTCATAAAAAACACGTACCTGAGGACTTCCGCCTTCACCTGCTCCGGTAATGATCTCGTCTTTACCATCGCCGTTTGTATCACCCGTAGCCACGTAAGCTCCGCCCTCAAAAGAGCTAGGATAAGCTAAAAATTGACTAATAACATTTTTGCTATCATTGACTTGATAAGATTTAATCCAGGCCTGCCCTTCAGAAAGTTGGCTGGTCACAATGTCGGCTTGTCCATCTCCATCAATGTCACCGCTGGCCACAGAAATACCCCCTCTGTAGTTGGGATGAAAGGCCATAGTTTGCCAGATAGCTTGGCCCTGATCATTAAAAACTCTGATTTGTGGGCCACCATCTGGGCCAGTGCCTGTTATAATCTCATCTTTGCCATTTCCGTTGGTGTCGCCACAAGTGACATTGACTCCACCACGGAAGTTTTTGTTGTAGGCAAAGAATTGTAGAATGGGCTGACGGTCTCTAAAAACTCTGACCTGGGGTCCACCGGTTGAGCCGGCGCCGGTAACGATTTCATTTTCTCCGTCACCATCAATATCACAACTGGCAACTTTGACACCGCCACGAAAGTTATCTTGATAGGCAAAAAAATCTTGTCCGAGCCACTGGCCATTATGATCAAAACCTCTAACTTGGGGCCCGCCTCCTGTGCCGGCGCCAATAATGATATCTTTTTTGCTGTCATCGAAGTCTAGATAAGCTCCTTTCCTAAAGCTCTCCGGGAAAGCATCAAAATCAATTTTAACTTCTCTAAGATTGTCATCAAATACTTTGATCTGAGTCTTCATGACATCAGTAGCCGATAGGGGAGAAAAAGGTAATAAAAAAAGACCCAAAATCAGGGTCAAGGTGAGAAAAATTTTGTTTTTCATTTTCATATTTGTTGTTGATCTCTGCGCTTATTATACAAAAAAATGAAAAAAATGACTATATAAAAAAGGGCGTGATGCAATCTCAAGAAGGGGTATGAGATACATCACGCCTAGTCACTGACTTTCCCGGAGGAGGGTGGGAGGAGTCAAGACGAGCTTTGGAGCTAAGAAAAAGAGCTGAAATTAAAAGGAACTTGGAACATAAACACATCATCCATCTACTCCTAGTAAACTATATAAATATACTAAGGAAAGATGTCTCCGCTTTTATCTACCAAAGAAGATTCAAATTAAGAATCCTTCATCGGTAGACTATCTATTGATGATAAGTTCATGTTCCAAATTTTCAAGGTACAATTTGTATCCCGCCACCTTTTGGGGTTTCGACCCATAGGATTTTCCCTATATAGGAGCAGGATCTGACGATTTGCCAGGGCCAGCTATCACCTTTTCCTCTGGGGTGAATGAAGTCGTGGTGAGAGGGAATGGTAGGACTGGTCCCGTTTGACTGGTGATCCTTCCAGCAGTCAGCTCGTGTCCAAGAGCTACATTTGCTAGAAAAATAAGTCACGTCGTGTGTCCCAGTGATCGAGAGTATTCGAGTTGACCCATCGAAGTTGATTCGACACTGGTAGTTTTGATTAATACACACTCCTTTGACACAGGAGGAGGTGCAAGCATACTGATTGACCCACTTGGAGCCGTCTGACATGCAGACGTAAATCATGGTCCCAACACATTTTCTAATGTTAGGAACACAGACTTGTCCGGGCGCTGGAGGAGGTGGCCAGTTTGATGGAGGTGGGGTAGAAGCTACACATTTCTGGTTTTCGCATTTGTCCTGGCAGGTTTGTTTTTGCGTCCATGCCAGACCGTCGCTGCGGCAGATTTCCAAATTCTTGCCGGAACAGCGCAGAGTTCCTGGGGTACAGATTTTATTGGGAGGAGCCTTGCAAATCCACTGGCCGTCGCAACCATAATCGCACTTCTTGTAATTCCATTTACAGCCATCAGGAGAACATTTGCCATACGTGCCATTTTTGCATTCTTCTTGATTGGGGATGCAAACCCGGTCCTGACAGGCATAGTTTTTACATCCACACTGGCAGGCTTTTGGAGTCCATTTGGTACCATCCGCTGAACAACTGCGTTGATTGTTGCTGTCGGTGCATTCGCGTTGATTGGGGATACAGACACGCTGAGGAGCTTTCTTGCAGATCAAT
>JAHIRA010000047.1 GCA_018818905.1 Patescibacteria group bacterium
TTTGCCGCCAACCTTTTCCGTATGTATCAGCGCTACTCAGAAGTAAAAGGGTACAAAACTGAAATTCTTAGTTCCAACAGAAGTGGTATTGGCGGCTACAAAGAAATTATTTTTATGATCAAGGGCCAAGGCGCTTATCAAAATTTCAAATACGAAAGCGGTGTTCACCGTGTTCAACGTGTTCCGGAAACCGAAAAACAAGGACGTATTCACACCTCCACTATCACCGTAGCCGTTCTTCCTGAGGCCGAAGAAGTGGACCTCGAAATAAATCCAAGTGATTTGAGAATAGATACTTTCTGTGCTTCCGGTCATGGTGGCCAAAGCGTCAACACCACTTACTCGGCGGTCAGAATTGTCCACCTCCCAACTGACACTGTGGTTATCTGCCAAGACGAAAGAAGTCAGCTCAAAAACAGAGCCAAAGCTATGCGTGTTCTTCGTTCACGCCTCTTGGCCAAAAAGGAAGAAGAGGAAGCCCAGAAAATTGGTGCCGACAGAAGAAGTCAGGTGGGCACCGGAGATAGATCAGAAAAAATCAGAACTTACAACTATCCTCAGGACCGCGTTACCGATCATCGCATCAAACTAACCATCAAAAACCTCAACGATTTTGTCGATGGCAATATTGAGCGCATCACCAAAGAGCTTGAATCAGAAGATCAGAAAAGAAAGTTAGATCATGCTACTGCCAACTAAAATCAAACAACTTGTTGCCTCTCACAAGGTCGAGCTTTTGAAAGTACTTGGCCTTTTTGTTTCGTGGCGCTTAATTGTTTGGCTCATCGCCTTCATTTCTAGCAATCGCTTTAACCTTGAAAAGGATCAAGCCCACGCTTGGATTGTTGACCATCCCTGGTTACCGGAAGCCCCTTCCTGGCTATCATATTTTGCCCGTTGGGATTCAGGGTGGTACGTCTCTATTGCTTCCAGGGGATACTTTTATTTCGGTCCCGAAGAACTATCAAATGTTGTCTTCTTCCCACTTTACCCCCTCTTGATGAAAGCTGTCTCTTTTGTAACTGGGGGGAATTTGGTTATTGCCGGTATTATTGTTTCAAATTTGGCATTGTTACTAGCTTGTTTTTTTCTTTACTTCCTAGCCAAGAAGGAGCTAAAGAAAAAATCCCTGGCTTTGACCTCCGTTTTTTTCTTGCTCATCTTCCCCTACTCATTCTTCTTTACCTCTGTTTACACCGAAGCTCTCTTTCTCCTAACAGTCGTGGCCTCTTTCTATTTTGCCAGAAACAAAAACTGGGCCGCTGCCGCTATCTTTGCCGGCTTTGCTTCCGCCACCAGACCAACTGGAATTATAATGCTTGTCGTTTTGGCTTTTGAGTATTTGGCCAGCAAGAATTACAAACTCAAAAACATCAAAGCTGACATGGCTTGGCTACTTCTAGCCCCTCTGGGTCTACTTTCATATATGACTTATCTCAACTTCAGATTTGCTGATCCACTATTATTTTCAAAAGCTCAAGAAGCTTGGGGCAGAAAAACATCTCTCTCTGTTGCTGGAACGGTCGAAAGCCTCGGCTCTTATCTTCACGATTTAATCTATCCCAGCACCAATCTTGCCTACTACATTTCAAATGCTTTCGACTTCATCTTCTTCATCACTTTTTTTGGACTCAGCTTCTACGTTTTCTTCAGAATCAGAAAGTCGTATGGATTGTTTATGTTTCTATCTCTTCTAATCCCGATTATAACTCAAAGTCTGATAAGCATGGGACGCTTCACAGCCGTACTTTTTCCAGCCTTTCTGGTCTTTGCCAAAATCTCAAAAAAACAGCCCTGGGGTTATGCCTTAACAATGCTACTAGCGATGCTGTCGACTATTGTTATTATGCTTTTTGTTAATTCATATTGGGCGGGATAAATACAGCAATAAGTCTAATCTTTTGCTGGCTCCAGGCTTAGCCTGGAGCCATGGTGCAAACTTTCAATATTTCGATGCATTTTCCTGACTGTGTCAGCCTGTATTCTGGCTCCAGGTACAACCTGGAGCCAGAAGAAGCTTCCCTTAAAACAAAACCCCCTCCCAACCTCCCCCTTAGCAGGGGGAGGAGTAACACCCTTCACGCTAAATTCACATAAATTGTAATGAAATCTACCACAATCAAAAACTCACTAAATGAAGCAACAAGAGAGCTATCGTCCTCTACGTCGCCCGAACTAGACGCTGAATTGTTATTGGCGCATGCACTAAATATTTCCACAGAGAAGATGATCGCCTCCCTTGATCAGGAAATTGAAGCAACACATTTAAGTACCTTCCTAGCCCTCGTTGAAAAAAGAAAACAAGGAACTCCAATAGCTTATTTGATTGGCTACAAAGAATTCTTTGGCTATCAAATCAAGGTGACACCAGACGTCTTAATCCCCAGACCAGAAACCGAGACTATTCTTGAACATGCCATCAAATCAATTCAGAATCACTTGCCAAAAAAAACCAATCTAGCTCTGGCAGATATCGGAACAGGATCAGGAGAAATAGCCCTGGTGCTCTCCAAAGCCTTTCCCAAAGCCAAAATATTGGCCTCAGATATTTCTAGCCAAGCTTTGAAAGTAGCCAAA
>JAHIRA010000048.1 GCA_018818905.1 Patescibacteria group bacterium
CAGACTGATCCGGTTCCTTAACGTCAATTTTTTCAAATTTCTCGACAATACCACTCTTGGTCTCAATACTCTGATGAAAGTCTGACAAGTTGGTGGTGGTAATGAAAAAGAGTTCCGGGTTCTCAAGATACGGTATAAGAATATCAGAAGCATCAATACTCCCGACTTTTGCTCCACCCCCACCAAAAAGTGAGTGAACGTTTTCTATATAGAGAATAATATTTCCCGCTTTGACCGCGTCACTCAAAACCGCATTAAGGCGATCGACGATTTCTCCAGAAGAAGTAGCTCCAGCCAGCAAATAATCAACATTAACCCGCATGATTTTTCTGTTAGCCAGTGCGGGAAAAGTCTCTCCAAACAAAACTCGTCTGGCAAAATTGAGAACAATGGTGCTTTTGCCCACCCCCGGATCCCCAACCAGCATAACATTGTGGTGAGTGGCTCTGACCAGAATCTTTTCCATGGACTCTGTCTCTTGGCGTCGGCCAATAAGGTGAATGGGGGTTTGCAGCCTGGCAACAGCTTCTGTCATGTCTTGGGAAAACTTTGATAAAGCCAGTGCATAACCCATAGCCCAATCTTTACCAACCCCGCCCGTAAGCTTGAGTCTGTCAGGATCAAACTTTTTTTCGGCCTCATAAACCTCATTGGTTGTCTGCCAGTAAACAATATTGAGAATATCCTCGAACTTAATATTTCTGTCAAAAAGAAATTCCTTGAAAAACGGCTCAGTCTGGGATAAAGCAGCCAAGACATCACTGACAAAAATCTTGGGGTGCTGCTCAATGCTAGCCACCCTAAGAGCAAGTTCCAGAAGGATATCGAGATTAACAACGGTTTTGAATTGTTGCTCCTTTGAGGTATAGACTTTCTCAACCTCTGCCAGAAAATCTTTGCGTTCAAAACCAAGTCTCCTAATGACAAACTCTCCTCTTTCTTCAGACGAGAGAGACTTGTATAATTCTTGTGCCTCAACTAGATTTTTGTCTTTGGTATTACTTCTTGAAATAGCCGCACTTAGAGTTAGCAGAGCTGCCACCGAGCAATAATCTGCTAGGTTTATTTCTTTGCCTTCTTCAACCAGTTTTTCTATTTGGCTTGGAACAATCTTGGGCGTTGGTTGTTCGACGGCCCCTTTGTAGTAAATGTGAAGAGAGAGCAAAAATAAGCCCAACGAAATAATAATCGAAGCGATCCCGGAGTATGAATTTGAGAAAGGAATTGTGAAAGGTAAAAAAGAAAGATTAAGAGAGAAAATGAAGTTCAAAAGAAGATAAACAACAGAAATTATCGCCAGAGGATAAAGCAAATAAAAGGGTATCAAAATAAACTTCATCTTCACAATTCTAACCACTTTGGCGTGAGGCCAGAATTGAGATTTTCTATAATTGAAGTATGCTTTGCTTTCTGGCATAAACTAGTTTGAAAGAATAAAAAGAAGACCCACGACAATGCCTTCTAAAACTAAAATAGGAAGAAGTAACCACACAACAAGAGCGAATATTTCAAAAACCATGAGAACTGCAAAGCAAACCAAGAAAACAGCCAATGTGAAGGTCTTGATGATAGCTCCAAAAATTCTGGCAAAAATATTAAAAAGTACAATCTTGAGTTTTTGATCTAGTGGTAATCCCTGAGTTCCGGAAACGTCTCTTTTCCAGGGTGAAAGGTAGGTCTTAAGTAATATTTTGACAGAAAAAGTATTGGCCAGAATCACAATGTAGGCTTTTAGGTATTTGAGCAACCTAATAAAGCCCCCTGTGTACCAAAATCTATAATAATCAAATAAGAGCGTCAAACTCATATCACCATTGATAATTTCTAAAAGTCCAGTTGATCATATTTTCTATCTCAGAAAATTGTCTTTGATAAGAAGGATGGGCCAAAACTACGGCAATCACTTCCCGACCTGCGCTATTTTTGGCCTTAATCATTAACGAAGCTCCAGCTCCACCGGCGTAGCCAGGCAAAAAGCCGGTTTTGCCGCCCGTGACATAAAGACTACTGTTTAGAAGCTTGTTGGTTGAATCTACGCACACTTGACGACCGC
>JAHIRA010000049.1 GCA_018818905.1 Patescibacteria group bacterium
ATAAGCTTCTTCAATCATATGAGACCGTGGTCCCAAATGCTCTTCTAGGACTGGGTGAACCTTCAAGGCATTAAACATAAAGGAAAACAATGCTGACAGCACAATAACTACCAGAAACCAAAACTGCCAGCGTCTCTTATACCCCTGTCCAATATGCTTGACCATTAAGACCATGGCGGCAATCAAGAAGGTGGCAATCAAGAAGAAAAGAACAGGACGACTAAGCATCAGAAGACCAAAGCCGCGTGACCCAAATTCTAACATTTCGAGACAACTTTCCCTATCGCAAGCGTAGAGAAAATATGAGAAAAAAATGATCGCCAGAAGAAAAGACAGGACAATCCCCAAAACCAAACCATACCGCTTGATCATATAATGAATTTTGGAGTGCATCTTAATATCGCCACCATCAATTTTCTTGATGATATCTTTTGTAATATCCACTGGTTGTGATGACTTACTTTTTGGCATCATTCTTGTCTAATACTTTACGAAGTTGTTTTTTGGCCCTAGAGGCCCAGACACCCACTGTCGCCTTGGGAACATGCAAGATATCAGAGATTTCTTCGTAACTCTTGTCCTCAAAATAATATAGTACCAACACCGACTTGAACTTGGGACGAAGTTCTGTAAAAGCTTTTTTAATTCTAGCCTTGTCCTCTTCATTCTCAAACGAGATTTTTATCTCATCAAATTCTTTTCTCTGGGATAATAACCATTCTAGGCCATCTGGTTCAAGAGCAACACTCTTCTTTCTTTTATTGATGAAGTTAATCGCTTCATTGTGAACAATACGGTACATCCAGGAAGAAAATTTTCTTTCGACGCTAAAACTTTGGATATTCTGGTAGGCTTTGAGAAAGCTGTCCTGGATGACGTCTAGCGCGTCATCATGATTATCAAGAAGCTTTCTAGCATATCCATAGAGTTTTGACTGATAACGCCTCACCAGCTCCCCAAGAGCCTCTTTGCTACCTTGCTGAACCTGAGCGGCTAATTCTTCGTCGGTCAATTTCTTTAAATTCATAAGAGGTTTTGCCTCAGTTATAATACAAGAGCGAGGAGGAAATATAACACTTTCTTTGAGAAAATACAACTTTTGTGGTATAATAAGCAAAAAACGAGCTACTTATGGAGAAAAAGGATAAAAGCAAACTTTTTGAAACTGTTTTTGAAAATGCGCCAATTGGCATTTACCTTTATAACAGCAAAGGTGTTTTTCTTGATGGCAACAAAGCCGCTGAAGCACTAATTGGTTACAAAAGGGAGGAATTGATAGGCCAACAGATTATTAAGACAAATTTAGTCCCCAAAAGAAAATCACTTTTGATTTCTAAAATAATCTCAAATAGCGTTCTCAGAAAGCCAACCGGCCCGAATATTTTTCCCCTTCAAAAAAAAGACGGTTCCACTATTCAAGCTGAAGTTTCCACCTACCCCATTGATTTCAGCGGTGAGAAGCTGTTTTTGGGTATAGTGAGAAACGTCAACCAATGCCAAGGCATTGAGGACGAATTCATCAAGGAGAAGGAACGTGCCGAACAATATCTTGACATCGCAGGCTCAATCATTGTCGCTCTAGACACAAAAGGTTCGATAACATTACTTAACAAAGAGGGTTATAAAACTCTGGGCTACAAAGAAGGAAGTCTAGACGGAAAGGACTGGTTTTCCAATTGCCTGCCAAAAGAAGAAGCCAAAGATACCCATCAATACTTTGATAAAATAATCCAAGGCAAAGTTGCGCCTCTATCTTCGTACAAAAACCCTATTGTCGACAAGGATGGCAACAAAAAAATTATCAGCTGGCGCAACACAATCCTCAAGGACAAGGATGGCAATACCACTGGCACTCTAAGCTCCGGTCAAGACATTACCGATAAACTTGAAAGCGAGGAAAGATTTAGAGATCTTTTTGACAATCTTAATTCAGGAGCCGCTATTTATAAAGCTGTCAAAGACGGAAAAGATTTTGTTTTCAAAGACTTCAATAAAACGGGCGAAAAAATAGACAAAATCAAGAAAGAGGCATTACTTAACAAAAAAGTTACAACAATCTTTCCGGGTGTTAAAAAATTTGGTCTTCTTGAGATTTTTACTCGAGTCTATAAAACAGGTAACTCCGAACACTTCCCCCTTTCTCTTTATAAAGACAAAAGGATTGTCGGTTGGCGAGACAACTACGTTTTTAGGCTTCCCTCGAAAGAAGTAGTAGCAATATACGAGGACACCACCGCCAAAAAACAGGCTGAGGAGCTACTCAAAATCCAAAGAAATCTAGGGGTGGCCTTAGGAATTGCAAAAAATGTTAATGAAGCTCTTATGGGATTTGTTGACAAAGCCATCGAACTTGAAGAGATTGATGCGGCAGGTGTTTACCTAGGGACTGGAGATGGAAAAATGGAACTAGTGGTTCAAAAAGGTCTTGATAATAAATTTGCCAAACAGGCCAAAATACTAAAACCCAATACTCCCGAAGGCAAACTAATTTTTGCCGGCGAGTCAGTTTACACCCAATTCAACAAACTCCCTTCAAACACTCTAGATGATTCAAACAAGATGATGGGTGTTGGATCAATCCCA
>JAHIRA010000050.1 GCA_018818905.1 Patescibacteria group bacterium
GCTTCCCTTTATTTTTGACCCCGGGCAGATTATCCCAGCTCTTAGCAAGTCAGAGATAATGTTCTGTCTCAAGAATGCCATGATGATGATTGTCAATGATTATGAACTTTCCCTTATTAAGGACAAAACAGGACTGACGCTAAATGAGATCAAAAATAAGTTGAAGTATTTAATTGTTACTCTTGGACCAAAAGGATCACTCATATATCACACCGGAAAGAAGTATCAGATTCCCGTTGCCAAACCCAAAAACACCTCTGATCCAACCGGAGCAGGGGATGCTTACCGAGCGGGGATAATAAAAGGGTTGATAGAAGGGTTTGAAATTGAGACAATGGGAAGAGTTGCTGCTTTGGCTTCTGTGTATACCGTTGAGAAATATGGCACTCAAACTCACAGTTATTCAGCTACTAGTTTCAAAAAGAGGTACAAAGAGAATTTTTCCGAAAATCTAACTTGTCTATAAAAGTCTAAAATATATACCATGAAATCAGATGTCAAAGACATTGCTTTAGCCACGGAGGGAAACAAGAGACTCAAATGGGCCGAGGCCCGTATGCCCGTTCTCTCACTTATCAGAGAGGAATTCAGAAAGAACAAACCACTCAAGGGGGTCAAAATTTCTTGCTGTCTGCATGTAACTGCAGAAACGGCCAATCTGATGACTACCCTAAAGGCTGGTGGAGCAGATGCGGTCTTGTGTGCCTCAAATCCGCTTTCTACCCAAGACGATATTGCCGCTGCTTTGGTCAAGTATCACAAAATTCCTGTTTTTGCTATCCATGGCGAAAACAACAAAGTCTATTATAGTCATATTGAAGCCGCCCTAGATCACGATCCCAAAATCACTGTCGACGATGGTGCTGATCTGGTCACTAGTTTGCTGAAAAAAAGACCGGAGCAGACAAAAAATGTTATTGCCGGAATGGAAGAAACTACCACGGGAGTTGTAAGGCTTAAGGCAATGGCCAAAGACAAAATTCTTAAGTTTCCTATGATCGCTGTTAACGATGCCAAAACCAAGCACTTTTTTGATAATCGTTATGGAACCGGTCAAAGTACCCTCGATGGTATTATTCGAGCTACAGACATGCTCATTGCCGGTTCAACAGTTGTCACTGCTGGGTATGGCTGGTGTGGGCGCGGTTTTGCCATGCGTGCCAAGGGTATGGGCGCCAATGTCATAGTCACCGAAGTAGACGCTACCAAGGCCATTGAAGCTGTCATGGACGGATTTATGGTTATGCCCATGAAAGAAGCGGCTAAATACGGCGACATTTTTTGTACCTTGACTGGCGATATCAATGTTGTTTCTCTTGATCATATGAAGCTTATGAAAGATGGAGCTATCGTTTGTAATTCTGGACATTTTGATGTTGAGATTGAAGTGGCAGGCCTTAGAAAAGAAGCCAAGAAAAAAGTCATCATCAACGACAACATGATTGAATATCATCTCAAGAATGGTAATAGGATCAGACTTTTGGCTGAAGGCCGACTTATTAACCTGGCAGCCGCTGAAGGTCATCCTGCTTCTGTTATGGATATGAGCTTTGCTAATCAAGCTTTGTCAGCAGAATATGCTCTCAAGAACTACAAGAATCTTAAAAACGAAGTTTACTCTGTTCCAGAAAGAATCGACGAAAGAATTGCCAAGCTCAAGCTGAAATCAATGGGGGTTAAGATTGACACTCTCACCAAAGAACAAAAAAAATACCTTAATAACTGGGAAGAGGGGACCTAGAGTATTTCTAGTGTCAAATTAAAAAACGCCCTGGAACATCCTTGGGCGTTTTTTAATTTGACAGATTCTATTTCGATATCTCTCTATTTTTCAGCTTCCATTCATCAAAACCACCTAGAAGTGCTTTGATCTGAGTGTATTCATTATTCAGAAGCTCATCGGAAACAAGATCAGCTTTGCTACCATCTTTATCATAAATAATTATCATTTGATTGTGTGGAATCTCGTCTAACCTTTCGCTTAATTCATAGTAAGGAATATTGGTGGCAGTTTTTATAAATCCGTAAGCAAACTCATTCTCGTCTCTGACATCTAGCAGAAATAGTGCCTCTTGATCACCGAGCTTTTTCTCTAGATCAACTGCGGCAATTTTGGGGGTATTAACACTGTTTTCTGTGGCAGTAGGGAAACCTTCCTTCTCCCATCCGACCCAGCCTTCATGATGATTTCTGACATCTGGGTAGCCATTTTCCATCAGGAGCCTGGCCACTTGCTTTGACAAATCACAGCCCATTTCATCACCAGAACTGGTCACAACAACTATTTTGTCATTGGGAATGGACTCAAGATTTGCCAAAATTTCACTTTGAGGGAAGGAAATGGAACCTGGGATATGTTTCTTGTAATAGTTTTCTCTGCTCTCTGGATTAATAATAATGATGTCTTTATCACTTTCAATTAGTTCTTTCAAATCATAAGAAGAAATCTTGGGTGGATCATCAGGCGAGGACTCATCAGTCACTCCTTCTCTCAAAAGTTTTTCTGCTAGATCCGCATCTCCCTTGGGGGTGTAGAAGTTTTTGGCAAACAAAATGATAGCCAAAACAACCGCAATTACCAAAAAAAACAAAATTAGAGTATCTTTGTTGAGCTCGAGTTTTTTCTTAGCCATTTTTTTGATTGTCTAGATTTTCTAGTTTGCCTCCATAGCCTTTAACAAAATCTTTATTAAAGAGCTGCTTCTTGCCTTCAAGAAGAAGTTCTTTGGGGATAATTGAACCACGTCCGGTTATTATAGCAAATTCATTGTCTTTTGTAAGAAAGAAATTGCCAGGTTCCAATCCTTCCCGAGTTTCCTTGGA
>JAHIRA010000051.1 GCA_018818905.1 Patescibacteria group bacterium
AAAACATTGGCAACGAAGAAAGAGATTGAGAAGCTAGCGACTAGGGAAGAGATGAAAACATTGGCAACGAAGAAAGAGATTGAGAAGCTAGCGACTAGGGAAGAGATGAAAACATTGGCAACGAAGAAAGAGATCAAGGATCTTGAGATATCCACCAAAGATGAGATTAAAGACCTTGCTACTAAAAAAGATATCGAGAAACTTGTAACGAAAGAAGAACACCATGAGTTGATCAGATTTCTTCAAGATCATATGGTGACCAAAAAGGATCTTGAAAAAACAGAAAGTAAAGTTGGTACAATAGAGAGCACAATGGTCACCAAGGATTTCTTGGAGGAGAAAATAGCGGACCTAAGAGGTGATTTTGTTCTTCTGTCAAGAAAAGGAAATGACAAGCTTTTTTGTCTCATCGAAATACTTGGTCAGAAGAAGGTGTTAAATAAGTCTGAGATTACCAGACTTGAAGAACTCAAACCCTTCCCCAAAGCAATCTAAACCACCAAACTAAGCAATCTTCCTTCGACATAGATTGCTTTTTTTATTTTCTTATCTTCAAGATGTTTCTGAACATTCTCAACTTGTTTGGCTTCTTTGACAACTTCTTCTTCAGCACTCCCAGCCTTGACCATAATCTTGCCTCGAACCTTTCCGTTTATCTGCACTGCAACTTCAACTTCTTCTTCCACAGTCAAAGCCTCATCAAATTCTGGCCATGATTCTTTGAAAACACTTTCTTGATGCCCTAATTTTTGCCAAAGCTCCTCCGATAGGTGAGGAGCAAACGGGGACAGAATTATCAAGAGTCTCGCAACCGTTGAAGAGGCTATCCATTGCATTTCAGATTCTATTACAGGATCTTCGATCTCGTCTTTTGTTTTGTAGACTAGATTAATAAACTCCATCATTGCGCTGATGGCTGTGTTGAATTTCATCTCCTCAATATCATGAGTTACCTTTTGCACAGTCTTCTCAATCGCAATCTTCACTTGATCATTCTCCTTCTCGTGCGCTTCCTTAAAAGATTGATCTTTTCTGTCCTCAGTATACTGAGTAACGAAAACATAAACCTTGTCCAAGAATCTCTTGATCCCGACTATTCCTTTGGTATCCCATGGCTTCTGGTCTTCAAGCGGCCCCATAAACATTTCATACATCCTAAGCGTATCTGCACCATATTCCTCGACCACTTCATCAGGATTAATAACATTTCCTAGAGATTTTGACATTTTGCGCCCATCTTCTGCCAAAATTAGGCCCTGGTTAACGAGTTTGGTGAAAGGCTCTTCAAAGTCAACGTAGTCAGTGTAATCTTTGAGAACCTTGTTGAAAAATCTTGAATAAACCAAATGACCAACGGCATGCTCGGCTCCACCAACATAAAGATCAACAGGCATCCATTTCTTTATCTTATCAGGTGAACAAAACTCTTGATCATTGCGCGCGTCTAGATAGCGATAGAAATACCAAGATGAGCACACAAAGGTATCCATGGTATCAGCCTCTCTTCTAACACCTTCACCTGACTGGCCACACTTCGGGCAAACAACATCTTTATTAAACTCTTCTGAGCTTTTCAATGGTGATTCTCCGGTTGGCTTGAAGTCAACGTCAGTAGGCAGTTTGACTGGCAAATCTTTTTCTGGGACAGGAACCTCGCCACAACTTGTACAATGAATAATTGGAATAGGGGCGCCCCAATAACGCTGCCTAGAAACAAGCCAGTCGCGAAGTTTGTATTGAACAGTTAACTCCCCTTTTGCATGATTGGTGATTTCTACTTTGGCTTTCTCAATATCCAAATCGTTAAATTCACCGGAATTTACTATTTGACCTTCGCCAACATAAGCTTCGTTTTCAATATCTCCTCCAGAAATAACTTCTACAATGTCAAGATTAAACTTTTTGGCAAATTCGTAGTCTCTTTCGTCATGCGCAGGAACAGCCATAATAGCTCCTGTTCCGTATCCGGATAGGACGTAATCGGCAATCCAAATTGGAATTTCTCTTCCATTTGCAGGATTAGTGGCCATCAGACCCTTGAGCTCAACTCCAGTTTTTTCCTTGGTAGTGTCCGTTCTTTCTATTTCATTTTTCTTTAATGTCGTTTTAATATAGCTTTTGACCTCATCCAGGTTTTCTATTTTATCTGCCAGACTATCGACAAGACTGTGTTCAGGAGCTAGAACCATGTAAGTTGCGCCAAATAAAGTATCAGGACGAGTAGTGAAGACTTCTAAAGTCTCGTCCGTATCTTTAATAGAGAATTCAAGAGTAGCTCCTTCTGATCGGCCAATCCAGTTGCGTTGCATGGATTTCAGTTTCTCTGGAAAGTCTATTTCATCAAGTCCTTCAAGAAGCCTATCTGCATAAGCTGTCGTCTTGAAAAACCACTGCTCCAAATCCTTCTGGATAACATCGCTTTGACACCGCTCGCATTTGCCTTCAATGACTTGTTCGTTGGCTAGCACGGTCTTGCAGGACTCACACCAATTAACCTTGGCTTTGGCTTTGTAGGCCAAATCATTCTTGTATAGCAACAAGAAAAACCACTGTGTCCATTTATAATACTTTGGATCACAGGTAGCAAATTCCCTATCCCAATCATAAGAAAGTCCCAATGATTTTATCTGCCGGCGAAAAGTTTTGATATTTTTTCTGATTGATTCTTCTGGCGCAACACCAGTTTTGATAGCATAATTCTCGGCGGGCAGACCAAAAGCATCCCAACCCATGGGGTGCATGACTTCAAACCCCTTCATCCTTTTGTAGCGAGACACAATATCGGTGGCAGTATAGCCTTCAGGATGTCCAACATGAAGACCTGCTCCAGAAGGATACGGAAACATATCGAGACAATAATATCTGGGCTTGTCGGAGTTGTCGTCTGTTTTGTAGAGCCCCTCGACCTCCCATTTATCCTGCCATTTTTTTTCTATTTCTTGATGATTGTAGGACATATATTGCTTGTTTATTGGTTTAGTTATAACCGCAGAAAACTAGATATCAAATAATTCTTGAGCATTGTTGGTCGTTATTTTTTCGACCTCTGCCATATTTACTTCTTTGAGTTCACAAATCTTTTCGCCCACAAATCTCACGTAGGCAGGTTCATTGCGCTTGCCACGATTAGGCTCAGGAGCAATGAAAGGACAATCCGTCTCGACCATCATTTTGCCTAGAGGAATCTCTCTGGCCGCTTCATGAATTTCGGTTGCGTTCTTGAAAGTGACAATACCAGTAAAAGAAACCAAGAATCCAAGAGCAATAAATTTCTGAGCTTGCGTGGCACTACCAGCGAAACAATGCATCACTCCACTGACATTGGGATAGTTCTTGATAACTTGATAAGCCTCATCAAAGACATCTCGAACATGCACAATCACGGGCAGTTGTAGTTCTTCTGCTAACTCAAGATGAAGGCGAAACAGTGCTTCTTGCTGTTTTTTTTCTGGCTCTGCTTTTATATGAGAATAATCAAGACCACATTCTCCTAGAGCCACGACTTTGTCTGAGCTTCCAGCTATCTCTATAATTTTCTTGCGCAATAAAGCTTCGTCTTTTAAACCAGCAGCTTCATCCGGATGAATACCAACAGAGGCAAAGACATTGTCATATTGTGAAGAAATATCAATAGAACTGACTGATCTTTCTAGACTGCAGCCAACATTGATAATTTTCTCGACTCCATTGTCAAAAGCCCTCTTTACAACTTCGTCTCTGTCATTATCAAAATCTTCAAAATCAAGATGAGAGTGGGTATCAATTAGCATAATTTTCTCTAAACAATACTTTGATTATACATTCTATAGCAAATTTATGCTATAATTAAACTGAGCTTAGTCCTCCTACGCTAAAGCTTCGGCGGACGAGTCCCCGCGACTTACTGCGTTATCGAGTTTAGAGCTTGTTTCGGGGTTCATATTATTGATTATATAAAGTGAGGGAATGCCAAAAGACATCAAACTTGAAGACATTTATACTGCTATCGACGATAGTCTTCTTGTCGCTGACCTTAAAGGTAAAATTATCCAAGCAAACCCCGCCGCATCCGAATTTATTGGCTTCAAAAAGAGTGAATTAATCGGAAAATATGCTTTCAGTTTTATTGATAAAAAGATTAGCAAAACTGAAAGAAAGGAGCTAATTTCAAGGGCCATCGAAAATAAGTTTCTTAAGAACATAAAATGTCGTGTTATCAAGAAAGATGGCGAAATTGTGCCAATATCAGCAAATATCTCACTTTATATTAAAAATGGTCTCCCGAAAGCCTTTGTAGGTATTGTTCGAGACGAAAGCCTGAGCAAAAAAGCTGAAGCAAAATTTAAAGAAACTGAGCTTTTCTATGAAAATATAATCAAGAACACCAGACAGCTAATTTATGATTATAATCTGACAAGCGGTGAAATTAAATGGTCCGGTGTCGTTAAACCTCTAACAGGATACACCATCGAGGAATTCAATAAATTTGGTATCGAAGGATGGGAAAACTCTATCCACCCTGACGACAGAAAGAATGCTGTCTTGCTCCTAGAAAAAGCCAAAGAAGAACACAAGAGCTATGATACTGACTATCGATTCAGAAACAAAAGTAACGAGTATCGACATTTTCACGATCGCGGATTTTTTATAGAGGATGAAGATGGAAAA
>JAHIRA010000052.1 GCA_018818905.1 Patescibacteria group bacterium
AAGCTCCTCGACCTCAACCGAGCGTGATAACTCGGCCAAGGCGCCAAAAAGATCTCTTTGAAGCTCTTCCGACAGGGACTCCTCGTACCCTTTTTTTTCTGTCATTTTTTCTTTCCTCTCCTTGTTAATGTACTCTCAAAACAAGAGAAAAACTCTCCTATCTTAAGCCCGTCATTATAGCAAAAATATGTAATTTTGTCAATAGATTCGCTCTCATCTACTCCCTCTCCCCCAATACTCGATAATATCAACTGATATTATCAACCAATTGCCCTTGTCAGAACAAAAAAGCCCAACTATAATAGGCTTGAAATCAATATTTCTACCTTCCCCGAAAAAATTGCGAGCGCTAGCGAAAATTTTTTCGGGCAGGAGGATCAACCCAGAAGGTTGAATCCGACACGGGCGAGTGGTGGAATTGGTAGACACGCTAGCCTTAGGAGCTAGTGCCATTATATGGTGTGGAGGTTCGAGTCCTCTCTCGCCCACCAAAGTAAAATGTGTTCTATTTGCAATAAATAAGGTCAAAAGTCATGGAGGTTCGCCATGTACCAGCCCGAAGGGCGATACATGGCGCAGTGTACCACCCAAAGGGTTGGTTCACTGCGAGTCCTCTCTCGCCCACCAAAGTAAATGCGTTATTTTTGCGTTGAACAAGACCTCAAGTAACTATTCTAGAAAGGTGAAAGCTTTAATTTCGTAGACATGGCCAAGAATAAGCTACAAAAATTGAATAACTTTGTCATCTTTAAAACAAATGAGGGTAAAATAAATATTGATGTATTTTTTACAGATAATACCCTATGGTTAACACAAAAAGCTATAGCAGAGTTGTTTGATACAACAAAACAAAATATTAGCTTGCACCTACAAAACATTTTTGCAGAAAAGGAATTAGACGAAAAAGTAACTGTCAAGGATTTCTTGACAGTTCAAAAAGAGGGGGACAAGAAAGTCTCTCGTAGAATAGACTTCTACAACCTAAACGCAATCATCGCCGTTGGTTACCGCATCAACTCCAAACGGGCAACCAAATTTAGAATTTGGGCAACCAAAATTTTGCATGAGTTTATTGTTAAGGGATTTGCAATGGACGATGAACGACTCAAGCAAATTAAGCATTTTGGTAAAGATTATTTTGAAGAAATACTGGAGCGAATCCGTGATATTCGTACCAGCGAGCGCAGATTTTATCAAAGAATTACCGATATTTACGCCCTTTCTGCCGATTATGACAAGAACGCAAAAATAACACAGCAGTTTTTGCATCCGTGCAAAACAAGTTACACTGGGCAATTACTGGACAAACCGCTGCCGAAAACATTTATAAAAATGCTGACGCAAAAAAAGCGTTTATGGGACTAAACACCTGGAAAAATGCCCCGAAAGGCATGATACTAAAAACAGATGTCACGATTGCCAAAAATTATCTGAGCAAACAGCACATCGATGAGCTAAACCGAATTATTTCTGCCTATTTGGATTTGGCAGAAAATAATGCAAAAAGAGAAGTTGTAATGAATATGAAGGACTAGGAAAAATTCTTGCGTCATTTTTTGGAACTATCTAGCTACCCAATCTTGCTACACAAAGGGAAAATTTCCGCCGAGGAGGCCAAGATAAAAGCTGAAGGTGAATATGAAAAATTTCGTGTCGATCAGGACAAAAACTATATTTCAGATTTTGATCGAGAGACTAAAAAATTGCTTGAAAGTGACAAAAATGGGCTATAGAATTATTTGGCCCCACCACTAGCGTGTCTTAATTTTGCACAACAGCTTGTCTTTACATAATCAAAACAAGCTGTTTTAAGTTTGAAAAGGGTACGGATCAACAAGGACACACAAGTAGTAGCATTCCTGCACAATTATTTCAATCCACGCTTAATCATTTCTTGCAATTCTGCCTCATCCGGGTTCCAAAAATACAAATTCTGGCCAAATTTCTCGGAATAGCTGTTGCCACCCGAGCCGGGAATCACCTCTTCTTTAATATTGCCAAGCGTCAATCTGCCATATCGCCGCAACATAAAGGCTGCCCCAAATCGGATAAGTCGATTTTTGTTGTAATCAAGACGAGCATCTTTGGAAGAGCCAATATAATTAGTCACTTCTTCCAGGTTACTTTGATTTTTTATTTTATCAAGAAGTCCGCTGAAAACCTCTCTTTGATCAGCGGTCCTGGCAAAATCTCCGCCGGCTCTGTATCTATCTCTCACGATCTCCAAAGCCTTCTCTCCGTCCAACGTCTGACCATCGACTGCCACTCCACCAAGCATATCAACTATCTCGGCAAAACTTTTGAAATTAAACTCGACCGTGGCATCTATCTTGATATCCAAAAAATTCTCGACCGTTTCTTTGGTTAGATCAACGCTACCCAGCTTCTCCCCTTCTTCTCGGTCACCAAAAACATAGGCGTGAGTAATTTTATCTAGACCCTCGCCGGGAATTTCTACTTTGGTATCACGAGGAATAGTTAGCAGAGTAGTTTGCTTCTTGGGATTTTTGGGAATAGAAAAGACCATCAAGACATCACTTCTGGATCTTTCCTCTTCGCGCTGGTCTGTGCCAACAATCAGAACATTGTATCTATCCGGAGCGGTTTTATATATCAAATAAAGACCAAGAACAACTATCAACACCAACACAATCACTGTCACAAAACAACCAAGAGCTAATTTTTTGATCATATTTTTGTGGTTATACCTAAAGGTTAGGACAATTTTCATAAAAAATCAATCTCAATTTCTTTTTTTTGTTAGTCTGCTATAATAGCAATATTAGTAGTTATTTAAGCCTAAATACAAAAGATGAAAACAAAAAGAATTCTTCCTTACCTAGGAGGAGCCATGATCATTGTGTTGGGACTGACCGGCATCGCGGCCGCCAAGATCACCTACAATGAGGAACTCGAGGTCAACAACACTGGCCGCTTTGATTCAGTCTACGTTGGCAAACAAGACGTTGGTGGAGTTACCTTCTTCAACGGCACCATCGTCAATTCAACCACCACCAGTGGCGCCAACAACCCGGTTACCTTTGGTGACAATGTTAGAATCGATGGCACTCTCTTTAGAACCGAAGCTGGAGGAAGTAATCCACTCAAGGTTGACGACACCGTCATCCCACAATCAGATAACACCCACTCGCTAGGAAGTGCCACCAATCAATTCAAGGACGGTTACTTCTCTGGCACCCTAAATGCCCCTGGCGTCGTCGCTTCGCTGGGCGAGTCATCTGGTATCAGCTCAACAACTACAACCGCCTCAGGAAGCAATTACGACACTCTCACCGAAAAAGAAGTGACTGTCTCCGGAAACAGTACTCTCTTTTGCAACTTCACCGGTTATTTCAGTAATGACACCGACGGCATGACCGCCAGAATCTACCTTCTTGTCGATGACCAACTCGTCAATCAATCTGTCAGAGTCGGCACTTCGGCTCAGGCTGGCCACTCCTTCACTCTCGCTACTTCAAATCTAGTCAACGTCGAAGCCGGCACTCACACAGTCAAAATTGGCTGGAACACTTCAGATTCCACAATCTCCACTGCCAACAACTACGCTCTTGACGTCCTAGAAATCAAACAATAACCTCAAATCAAAATCGCCCTTCCTGCAAGAATCATAAGGACGTCCCAACAGACGTCCTTTTTGATTATGACGGTTTTGCTGATGAATGTGCCGGCATTGCAATCTTAAAGGTCCCTATTGCTGGCTCCAGTCTGAAGCCTGGAGCCTCATTGCAATCTTGAAAGTCTTTTCATTGGCGCAACTAGACTTCCAACCCCCTCCCAACCTCCCCCTTATTCCTCAAGGAGAAGGTTGGGAGGGGGTTAAAGCAGCGACGTCCTTCAAAAACAAGACCCTCTGTCCGGTTCTCACCCTTGCCAAAGAGATAGAGAGATTAACATAAATGTTAATTTTGCAACATATTGCGCCAATTTGGACACGCCAGTGGCGGCGTCCCTACGGGTTTTGTTATCATTCCTCCTCCTCTTCACACCCATCATAAATATGCTATGATAATGAATCATGAACAATCTCGAATCATCCAAAACAACCCCCAAACCCAATAATACCATCTTGTATTATTTATCCAAAACTGCTTTTGGGCTTTTTTTGATCTACCTATTTGTCCTACCTTTTGAAAGACGTCACATTTTCAATTTGGACCAAGCTAACTTAGATGGCAATTTTGTGGAGTGGCTTTCTATTTCGTTTTATGGTTCGGACCTTATTCTCTTAACCCTCATCTTCATTTTTACCCTTATATTAGGGATAAAATTAGTCAAAGGAGAAATAATACAGTCTGGTATTATTCACTCAAGACCACTTTTTGGCGCTAGTTTGGCTCTTATTGTTTTGTCACTAGCTTCAATTGCCTGTCTTGATTTCTCTGGACAGCTACTTGGTTTCATCAAGTTGCTACGTCTGATGGCTGCTTTAAGTATCTTTTTCTATATTATTGATCAGGTCAGGACCAAAAAGCTAGTTGTTTTAACCTTTGGGGCACTAATCCTATCTGGCATATTCCAAGCTGGTGTGGCCATATTTCAGTTTGCTACACAGAAATCATTACAACTAAAAATCTTTGGAGAAATAGATCTTGCCCCAGAAATCACCAATATTGCCAAAATTGTTGTCGACAACTCCCGGTTAATTAGGCCTGTTGGAACTCTGCCACACGCCAATGTTCTGGCTATTTTTCTCCTTATTGCCATCTTTGCCTGTCTATTTTGCATCTTATACACACAAAACAGTGGAGAAGCTGTTGATAACTCTACAAGAAGGGGCATAATGCTCCACGTGGAACGTCTGAAACAGAAATATTTGAATATTGCGCTACTTATCTGCCTTCTCTTTATAACTCTAGTTTTTGTCTTAACTCTTTCTAGAATTGCTCTTGCTTGTCTGGTCGTTGATCTAGTAGCGCTAGTGATAATCAATGTGAAGTTTTCAAAAAAGGGGAGACGGAACAATTTTCTAAAAGCTTTAATCTCACAACTTGTCTTGTTGGCTGTTGTTGGACTTATCTTGTGGCCTTTGATGCAAAATCGTCTTGGAGTCCAGGATAAAGACGGGGATATGGCTCTCAGCAACAGACTTCATTATAACCAGGAAGCTACAGAGATGATCATCGCTTCGCCCTTTTTAGGCGTTGGCCTGGGAAACTCTATTCCCACTCTCATGAACAGGTCTCCTGATCAGGAGACCTGGCAATATCAACCAGTGCACAACCTTTATCTCCTAGTGACCACAGAAATTGGCTTGTTAGGCTTCTTTATCTTCG
>JAHIRA010000053.1 GCA_018818905.1 Patescibacteria group bacterium
AGTTGAGAGATATTCTCATGTGTTTAAAATTGATGAATGAATCTGAGATCACCGCCGTTGAAAAGTCTAATATCGTCAATCTTGTATTTCATCATGGTGATGCGGTCAAAACCCATACCAAAGGCATATCCGGTGTATTTGCCCTTGGGGTAACCGGCAAAGTTAAGAACTTTGGGATGAATCATGCCGCAACCCAAGAATTCTACCCAGCCACTGTGCTTACAAACTTTACAACCTTCTCCTTTACAGTTCAGACATTTGAAATCTAGCTCATAACCCGGTTCCACAAAAGGAAAGAAACCGGGGCGAAGACGAACTTCCATCTCGGCTTTAAACAGTGCTTGAAGAAATTGTTTGAGGGTCGAAACTAGATTAGCCACTGAAATATTTTCATCGACCACAAAGCCTTCAATCTGATTGAAAGAATGTTCATGAGAAGCATCGGTGGCTTCATTTCTAAAACACCGACCGATAACTACCTTCCTTAAGGGCGGCTCTTCTTCTTCCATCACCGCTACTTGCATTGAAGAGGTGTGAGTTCTGAGCACCAAATCTTCGTTTTTCTTTCTTTGCTGCTTGATATAAAAAGTATCCCAGGCATCCCTGGCTGGATGGCCCTTGGGAATATTGAGGCTTTCAAAACAATAATAATCTGTGGTCACTTCTTCTCCGTCCAAGACTTCAAAACCCATAGACCGGAAAATATCTGTTACCTCGTCCCTAACTAAAGTATAGGGATGCGGGTGTCCCATTTTTTGAGCTTTGCCTGGCTCGGTAAGATCAAAAAAGCCTTGCCCATCACCGGATTCACCACCTGACTTCTGGCTTATCTTTGCAGTCATAGAAGTCTTAACTTCATTGGCCAGTTTTCCGGCGGCTCCTCTTTCTGAGGCAGGAACTGAGCCAATCTTTTTCATGACCTCGGCCAGGCTCCCCTTTCTGCCCAAATATTTGTTTTTGAGATTCTCAAAATCAGTTTGAGAAGAAGCTTTCTCAAATTCTTGTTCAAAATTGTTTTTGATTTGTTCTAAGTCTTGGTTGAAAGTGGACATGTAGTGATTAACTAGACTTTTCTAAAAGATTTGCTGCTATAACGTGACATAAAGAAGAATTCAAGCAAAACGATGGAGGCAACAAAGAGAATCGCATCCCACCAGGTTAGCAGCCTGAAAGATTGTAGAATAAGAGAACCGATCACGATGACAGACAGAAGAACGGCTTGGCGAAAAGATGGCGCTACGTAAGCAAAAATGATCTCGTTTTTGGACAGCCACACCCGTAAATAAAAACCAAGCAAAGTAAACAGACCGACTAACGAAAACATGAGACTGGCATAGAAACACAAATAGCCCACTAAGTTGGTATTGTCTGGGTCAATATAAAAACAAATGAGGCCAAAAGCCACAAAGCAAAACACTGTACTCACGGCAATGCCGAGAAGATATTTCTGGAGTGTCATTGATTTTGATTATGTATCTATTATAGAGAAAATGTGAGAAATGATCCAGCTTTTTTTGTTTGGCTCAATCTTCACATTTTTCTATGAAAATCTAAACTTGACCTAGGTAATAAAATCAATATAGTTCTCTCTGCTAATAACCTTATACTTAGCCTTCGCGTAAGCCTTAACCCAATCGCTCGGAGCTTTATCCTTTTTTCTTGGACTCCATTTCATTTCATATCCAAACAACTCCCCTCCTTTTTCTTCAACAAAGTCAATTTCTTCTTGACTATAGGTTCTCCAAAAAAAGTTATTTGCCGACAAACTCTGGTACTCTTGTTTCTTTATTCTTTCAGTAATCAAATAATTCTCCCATAGCATTCCAATATCATCCCTCAGATCAATTTGGTTGAAATTGTTAATAAGAGCATTTCTAATACCACAATCATAAAAATAATACCGTGAATTCTTACTTATTTCTTTTCTTAGATTCCGACTAAACCCGTTTAACCTATAAACAACAAATGATTTCTCAAGAAGATCCAGATATCTCTCAACAGTATTTTTGCTCATGCCAAGCTGAGTGCCCAGTTCGCTATGTGATACTTCTTTGCCAATCTGAAAAGCCAATAATTGCAGAAGACGAACTAATTTTTCTGGACGACGAAGACCATCTAGCTCAAGAATATCTTTATACAAATAGGAGCTGACCACTTCTTTTAAATACTCTTTTCTTTCAGCATTGTCTCTTGTAATAACCACTTCTGGATATGACCCAAAGATAAGCCTAGACTCTAAATTAGCTACTGTTTCATGCAACTGTTCAACGCCTGATATTTCAATTTGAGAAAGCGGAAACATTCTCAAAGTGAACTTCCTTCCGGTTAGTGGCTCACCGACGTTGTTGGCCAAATCAAAGGAAGATGATCCTGTTGCAATCACTTCAACCCCTTCTAGGTGATCAACAATCAATTTCAGATTTAGACCAATATTCTTAATTTTTTGCGCCTCGTCTATCACCAGAAGCTTATTTTTACCCACAAAATTTCTAAGCTTTTCAATCGACTGGCTACTAAGTTTTTTCCTAACAACTATATCTTCCCCTGTTACGAAGAGATAATTCTTTGTAACACCTTTAAGATACTGTTTTAATAAAGTTGTTTTTCCGCACCTTCTGGGACCATAAACAACCACCACTTTCCCTGGGCGTACTAGTCTTCCTAAATTCTTGAGTTGTTCTTGCTGTATATACATAAACTGACCCAATTAATACAAATACCGTCAACATACTGACTGTATTATAGCAAATTGCGTCAGTTTGTCAAGATATATCCATAATCTCTGCAGAATAGAGATTCCATTTTCAACTGCCTTGCTGGCTCCAGGTTGAGCCTGGAGCCTAAATGCAAACCTGTAATAATCGTAAGACTTGAATACAAGCAAATGGTGCTTTTGCTAAAAATTATGTTAACAATTATAAACATAATTTTGAATGAAACGCACTCTCTATTTCGCCCGATCTTCACAAATCCCTTGATAATCACAAAACTGACAATGAAACCCAGGCGTGGCCTTAAAATCGCTATTTTTTATTTTATTGACTGTTTCTAATACTTCGGCAACAAACTTCTGCTGATCTTCTTTATCTCTTGTCGATTCTATTTTATTGTTGGCCCCCAAGAAATAAAGACTCACGCGCTTGCTGTCTTTATCAAAAACTTGCTTCATAGCCAAACTATACAAAGTCAGCTGCTTGTCTTTTTTAACCTCTCGTTCACTTCTTTCTTTACCAGTTTTGTAATCAACAATTTCAACCTGCCCATTTCCCAAATCATCGACCCTATCAACAACACCCTTAAAAGTATAATCCCCTATCTTCACGTTGAAGCCTTCTTCTATCATCATGACCTTATCAAAATCTTCTTTGTTAGCTTCGTAATAATCTTCCAGAAGCTTTTGACCTTCTGCCTTTTTCTTCTCTTCGTGTTGTTTGGAGTCATAGTATTCTGGAATCCATTCTTGATCATAGATTTCTAGAAGTCTCTGAAGAGTGCCTTCCTTCTCCCCCCTCCTTTTCAAGGAGGGGGCTAGGGAGAGGTTTCTGCTTTCCATAATCTCTTTATAAAATCGAGCCAGAGTATTATGCATTGAGTTTCCAAAACTCATTGAGACCCCGCCCTTACCCTGGATCTTTAAAATATGACGATACTTGTACTGCTTGGGACAGCTATCAAAAACAACCAACTGAGTGTAGCTAAATTTTTTGGGTAGCCTATAAGAAATATCAGCTACTACAGATTTTTTCTTAGCTGGTAGCTCAAGATTGAGTGGCTTCTGCTTAATGGCTTGTTTAGCTACCGGAATTTGGAGAAGCTCATCACTAATTTCCTTGATAAAAATCGAGGGCTTCTTTTTCCTCTTGCCACCATAATCTTCAGCACTGGTCAAAAACAATCTCTTCTTGGCTCGAGTCAAGGCTACATAAAACAAGCGACGTTCCTCCTGAATATGCGGATCTCCCTCAGGCAAATCTTCTTTGGCCAATTCCTCTGGAAGTTCTATCCCCTCTTTGCGCCGACGAACTGGAAAACGATCCTGAACCATGTTAACAACAAAAACATTTTCAAACTCCAAACCTTTAGCTCCATGAATAGTCATGATCTTAACAGCTTCTGGCCCCTCTTCTAATTGCGCTGGCGCCGGATTCTCTCCCATCTTCTGCATCAGATCCAATTCTTCAACAAAGTCTTTGACCCTGGCCTTGCCCCATTTATTTTCTTGAAAAGACTGAATTCTTTTGAATAACAGAGAAATGTTGAGAATTTTTTTCTCGGCCTCAATGTCTCCAGCCTCTTGTATGTCTTTGAGATAGGCTGAGTCTTCTAGAAAATTAAGTAAAGTTTCGCCCACGTCTTTTTCTTGGGCTAGCTTAGCATGACTTTCGAGAACTGAAAGAAGTTTATCAATCTTCTGCCGCCCCTCTTCGCTAATACCTGCTGTGTCATTGTGATTGATGAAAATGTCGACCAAAGAATCAGCAGTTCGAGAAGATTTTTCTAGTAGTGGAACAATATCTTTGTACTCCAAACCAAAGACTGGCATAGTGACCACGCGATAGAAAGATGGATTGTCATGAAAGTCGACCAAGACCCTTAGATAAGCCATAAGGTCTAGAATTTCTGGCTTCAGATACAAACCCCGACTGGCAAAGAATTCATATGGAATTCCTTTTTGGGATAGTAAATTAATAAATGGATCAGCCTCAGCATTGGAGCGAATCAGAATCGCAAAATCATTCCAACTAAGGTTCTTGTCTTCGTTTTGCAGCTCAATAATTTTGTTGATTACCCAAACGACTTCTTGTTCTAGGGTCTCAAGATGAACGTATTCCGGTTCAATACTCCCTTCTAGATTGGCGTTCAATTTTTTGTCGATCTTGTTTTTCTTTTCCAGCCTGTCTGGATTATTGAGCTGAATAGACTGATAAGAAAGATCAAGAATGGGTTGAGCCGAACGATAGTTTTCGGTCAGCACAATTTGTTCGGCATTAGAATAGTCTTCTTTAAAATTAAGAACATTTGAAACAGAAGCTCCACGCCATTTATAAATAGCCTGATCATCATCAGCACAGACTGTCAGATTCTGCTCATCCCCTGCTAGTAGATTTATCAGTTGATACTGCGCAAAATTGGTATCTTGAAATTCATCAACCAAAATAAATTTGAACTGCTGTTGATATTTCTTGAGAACATTTGGTCGTTCTCTTAGAAGCTTCAACGCATACGCAATCAAATCACCAAAATCAAGGACATTCTCTGCCAACAAGATCTCTTGATACTTTTTATAAGCCCGCGCGACTTCCAAGAATTTGAGTTTTTCGTCATCTTCAAAAGCATCTGACTTCTGCGCCTTCTTGGCATAGTCCATGTATTGTTCTGGCGAAATATCTTCATCTTTGGCCCGTGAAAAATGTTGAATCAAGGCCTGGATAATACTATCAGGACTGGCTTGCGGCTTGAAATACTCGAAATTGAAATCATAAAAATACTTGCGAAGAATCATGCGCTGTTCAATCTCGGAAGCTAGCTCAAAATTGTTCGGCAGCCCAATATCAAGAGCATGTTCCTTGAGAATCCTCTCCCCTAGCCCATGAAAAGTATTGATCCACAAGTCAGTGTAACCAAGTGGCATCATTTGATCTACTCGTTCTTCCATTTCTTCTGAAGCTTTTTCTGTAAAAGTCACGGCTAGAATGTTTTCAGGTCGCAACTTAAATTGTTGGATGAGATAAACAATGCGACTGGTAATAACAGAAGTTTTGCCCGTGCCCGCTCCAGCCACAATCAAAAGAGGACCGTTTTTGTGCTCGACGGCTTGTTTTTGGGCAGGGTTTAGATTTTGGTATATTTGTTGGAAAGCTATCGACATATTGTAGTTTTATTTATGTAACGGCATTTTGCGTTGGCTCCAACCTCCTGGTTGGAGCCAACACTTATCCTTCCCTTATTCTACACCACCTCAAAAAAGCTGCCAAATTGATTGACAGTTCACTTATTTCAAACTATATTAACTAGCACCTTTTAATCTGGAGGAGGAGGCAAAAATGGATCCCTTATATTTTCCAATCTTTCTGCTTGACAGAGAGCCAATCGTCCCAAGAGCCGGGGATATTTTTTTCTTTAGAATCTTTGGCAACAAGATTATTCTTGAATGGCAAAGACCTGGAAAGAGTTCTAACTCTTGCACTATCTCGTTCATCAAAGACTTGGGAAGTCAAAAACATCACAGGTACTTCATTGCTAAGCATGACGTCAAGACTCTTATTAAGTTTTTAAACTCGGCTTTGCAATACTCAGTAGAGACTTCTAGGAAGCATGCTTATGATACGGACAAATCTTCCTTTCTAGAATTCAGACTTACTGAAAAAAATGATTTCGGAGAGTGTGTTCTCCAATGCTTCAAGGTCGTAGCCAGAAAGAAAAAGATAATCCTGATCACTGTTCCGGAACACAGAAAAATCTAGAAATACAAGGATAAAGATAAAATTCCTCCTGAATATTTTTTCTCTCAATTATGAATTAAAAGCGAAGGACGATGAACACATCGAAATACAAGTTGTTTAGATGCACTGCATCTGGAGCTTCTCTTGCCCTAGATCAAATCTCAATCACCTTGTCTCCCCACTTATCATAAACATCGTCATAAGTGAACAAGAAAATCTGAAATTCTTCTGAGAATTTCTTGATCAGCTCCATGGCTTTCTTAGTCCGCACCTTGTCAAAAGTCACCAACGGATCATCCAAGATCATGGGTGGCTTTTTTTCTTCACTCATTAATTTGACCAGCGAAAATCTGGCTGCCAAATAAAATTGATCTACAGTGCCACGAGACAAATGATCTTCTGGCTTAATTCTACCAGCCGCCTCTTTGCTAAAAACTTCAAAAGCCAAATCATCATTGACATAGACTTTTTCGTACTTATTGTCTGTAATAAAGGGTAAGTATTTATTGATATCTTGTTCCAGTCTCCCCTTGGCCGAAAAAGAGACTTTATTTTTGGCCGTGTTCATATTGTCAAAAACAACTTCATAGACTTTTAGTCTTTTGAGCTCATCTTCAAGTTCAACTTTCAGAATCGGTACTTCTTCCTCAAGCCCCAAGAGCTTCTCTTCATCTCCTTCTGAGCTTTTGAT
>JAHIRA010000054.1 GCA_018818905.1 Patescibacteria group bacterium
CACACAGCAAATTCATGGACCAGTCAGAAGCCACATTCATCCCCTTTACGAAATAGCCACTTGGACAATTATGATCATTTCCGTCATTTGTGAAGTATCCAGATTGTCCAGCAACCCCCCAGTTATTGTTGTTAACCTGCAAGTCGTTAGCTACCACAGCAGCATTTTCGACATACAAAATTGAATCTGAATGAATCTTAACAGCCCCACCGTCACCATGTATATATCCCATAACCGCATTATTGTTGTAAAAATCACCGTTGGCCGTCAAGGCTTCAACTGTAGTTTGACCGCTAACTCTCAAATTTCCAGCCACCATCATACCGTAGCTTGAGGCAGGCTTAACATAAACATCGCCCATGAAATACCCTGCGTAGCCGGTGGCCGTTGAGGAACCGTAAATACCATACGAATTGTCACTGTGGCCATGAACACCATAAGTACCGCCTTTGCCATAAACTCCAACGTTGTCTGACTGCCCGCTGACACCATATTGGCGCCCTTCTCCGTACACGCCAATTCCTCCGTTGAAATTGGCTTTACCCTTGATACCATATTGATTGTTACCACCATAACCAACGCCATAAACTCCCGCGCCACTATCATTGGTGGCTGTGGCATAGGTTCCGTATGTGGGTCCCACAGATTGCAAGCCAACTCCTTCGTCTTGGCTGGCTTCAAACTTACCGCCCCAGTACCCACCATTGGCAATAACACCATAAGAATCACCTAAACCAACAATCCCGGCTCCCCCTGAATAATCTGGTTCTGTAGGAGGATTGGAAGTGCTGGTTGGAGGTCCACCGGCAGGGACGACGGCAATAGAGCCGTTCCAGTTGGCCTTACCATAGACTCCGTAGCCATTTTTTGAAAAACCATAAACCCCACCTTGTTTGGCATTGCCAACAGAAACATCAGCTTCACCCTTGACCGCAACCGCATTTGGCGTGGTAGGATCCTTGTAGTAACCCCAGACAGCAGTGTCATGACCACCAAGCGACCCGGCGGAATTTTTGTTATTATCAACATAAGCTCGTCCAACAACACCAAACCTAGCATTGTTCCAATCGGTTACTTCTCCCCATACTCCTGTATTTGCACTCTTGCCATAAACACCTTGAGACCCACCTTCTCCATAAACACCTTGTCCGGCGGCACTCTCACCAATAACTCCACGAAAATCATCAGAACTACCATAAACTCCGGCGCTAAAAGAACCAGCTGCTCCAGACTTGGGGGCAGCACGGCCCTCAAGACCATAGGTATAATTATTAGCATCTGACCCTGGAGTAGTGGTTAGGGCCAAAGCCCCTGTTCCCTGAGAAGCAAAAAAACCGCCATTGCCAAAGCCGCTTGTAGCAATGCCAGTGACTCCGCCAATACCTTCAAAATAGCCTGCATAGTTAGCCGTACTTGATCCACGGACACCGTAGTCAACCGAACTAACTCCATAAACTCCAGCTTCATCGCCACCGCCATAAACTCCAATTGTTTTTCCTTTTCCCTGGACACCAAGCGAAAGCTCACCAGGATTATTGTTGGTACTCTCACCAACAATGCCTGGATAGGAGTCACCGCTCGAAACCCCGTAAATGCCATATTTGTCCGGCACTGTCGCATGTCCTTCGAGGGCGGCCTGAACTGGCTGAGCATTAGCCCCAACAGCTAGATAACCCTGTTTGTATTGAGAATCAGTTCCAACATTAATAGGGGCTGGAACATTTCCTGTTGGAGGTGCTCCAGTTGGCTCCTGAAAGGCAGCTTGTGTTTCTATATTTGTCAGAACAACCACAGCCGCAACTAAAGTAAGTGTAACGCTAAGAATCACAAACTGAATGTTTTGTTTTTTCATTGATCAAATATTTTATTACTCCTATTGTAGCACAATTTTCCCTTCGAGTCACGTGGACATTTTACATTCAGCAGAAAAAAGACTATAATGAATGCAATTCCAAAAGATAAAATACCAACATGGACGACAAACAAAACAATTCACCCGATCTTTCATCCAGCCCTACTCCACCAAGTCGCAAAGGCAACCGGACTCTGTCCGTCTTCTTGGCGATGTTAGCGGTCGTTATTGCCGCCACAAGTTTTTCTTATTATGCTGGGCAAAGAGCTGGTCTAGAGCAAGGTAAAACAGAAGGAGAGAAAAGTATCGAAGACAAATATGAGACCAAGGTCAAAGAAGTTATCGCTTTTATTCCAGGGATTATATCAGAAGACCAAGAAGTTAAAACCATAACTGGGCAAATGAAGTCCCAAGACGCAGACAAAATCACTTTTGAGGCCGAGAAACCTGCCAAAAGCATTCTTGAACTCAATGACATGGCTACTTTTACCGCTACACTCAATTCCGAGACCACTATAGTTGACTCCCAAACAACTTTTGCCGCTCCAGAAGCAGACAAAACAGCCCCTCTGATCAAAACCGATGAACAAAAAGTCGCCCTCAGTGACCTCAAAGAAGGCGACGTGTTAACTTTTAGTTCTGATTCTGATATTTATGGCCAAACCTCTTTTGTAGCCACCAAGGTTGTCCTCAACACAAACGACGGTTTCCCCAAGCCAACTAACTAGAGCTGATCCAAGAATTCTCTAATCAATTCTTCACTAAAACCTCGACTAGACAAGAAAAGACCAAGTTTGGTCTTTTTCTTTTGTTCATCGGCATTTCTCAACTCAAATTGGCACATCTTTTTTTGCGCTTCTCTTGCTAAAATACTCTTCTCTAGATCTCGGTACTCTTCTTGATAAATTTGCTCAATCAGCTCGTTGGGCAGTCCTTTACGTCCCAACTTCTTTAGAATAAGCCAAAAACCATAACCCCTTCTCTTGGCCACCACCTGAAACCATTCTCTAACATAGGCCTCATCATCAATTAGTTTCTCTTCTGTCATTTTCTCTAGAGTTTGATTCACGCACTCCTCTGAATATTCTTTTCCAAGTAGCCTTGTTTCTACTTCAAGACGGGTGCGAGGTTTTCTTGAAATAATCTTGAGACCTTCTTTGAAAGACTCATCAGTTGATTTATCTTGTTTCATATTTTTCGTTTTAACGCAGTTGATTTCCTAACTTGAGAATGCTATTCTTAAGTTACCTAACTATTTCTAGTTTACCATAATATCAGAATAAACAAGTTCTAAACTATGCCAAAATCATCTCATAGTATTACTGACAAGTTCTCAACAAGACTCAAAAAGGCTTTTGTTACCGCTGCCAAGATGGCCGAATCAGAGAATATGACTGCTTTGAGAACTGACCATTTGGTGCAAGCCCTCTACTTCCAGGAAGGCAGTATCGCCGCCGAGGTTCTAAGAAAATCAAACATCAAACCAACTGTTTTTAGAAAAAACATGCCCGCCATTGGTGATTCAGCTCTACCTACAATTATGCCAGGAAAAGATGCCTTGAACCCCAAAACCAAGGACATTTCTAACCTCGGAAAACTTTTTAATCTTGTCCAGAAAAACGATATCAAGAAGACTCAAGATCTGCATTTATCACAAGGGTTAGAAAAAGCCCTTATGAAAGCGGCTTTACTCGCCAAAAAATTCAATCACAGCTTCATTGGCACCGAGCATATGCTCCTGGCCATCTTAGAAAACCCCAAGAACAAAATCTGTCAACTCCTAGCCCAAAACAAAGTTAATGTCAAAGACATTAAAGAGCAAGTCAAGAATATTCTAGCCAGCACTGCCAAATTCACAGACATGACTATAATGTTTAGTCCGGAGCATAAAAAAGGAGCCAAAAGAACTGAAACCATAAAAACTTACTGCGAGGATCTGACCACCAAGAAGAAAAGCAAGACCATTGACCCTCTTATTGGTCGTGACAAAGAAATTGAACGCATGATTAATGTCTTGGGTCGACGCAACAAAAACAATGTTCTTCTAATTGGTGAGCCAGGGGTCGGAAAAACGGCTATTGTTGAAGGACTAGCCAAGCGCATGTCTGCCGGCGACATTCCACCACTTCTTCGTGAAAAGAAGATTCTTCAACTAGATCTAGCCAAAATGATTGCTGGCACCATGTTTAGAGGTGAGTTTGAAGGACGACTTAAGTCTTTGATTGAAGAGGCCGAAAAAGATCCCAACGCCATCATTTTTGTTGACGAACTGCATTCTATTATTGGTCTCGGAAACGCTCAGGGCAGCATGGATGCCACCAATATCATCAAACCAGCTCTTACTTCCGGTAATTTCCAATGTATTGGTATCACCACTTTTGACGAATACAGAAAACACATCGAAAACGACCCTGCTTTTGAGAGGCGCTTTCAGAAAATAAAAATTGAGGAACCTGAAGTTGAAGAAGCTATCAAAATTATCAGTGGCGTCAAAGAATTCTACGAAAATTACCACGGGGTCAAAATTGAACCAGATGCCATCAAAGAAACAGTCAAACTCTCACACCGCTACCTCCCGGAAAAATGCCTCCCCGACAAGGCCCTTGACCTACTTGACGAAGCTTCTTCCAAAGTGAATATCAAATTATCTGACAGCAAGTTGTTTGACAAAATTGAGACTAAAAGGAAAGAACTAATCAAGACAAGCAAACAAAAAAGTAAGGCCGTAGTCAAAGAAAAATTTGAAGAGGCTCTCAGTTTACAAGCTAGAGAACAAACTCTCAAAAAAGAAATTGCTACTCTCAAGAGTAAAGAAAAAAGAGACAGAAAAGAATGGCCCACCATTACCTCAGAAGATATTGCCCAGGTCATTTCTGA
>JAHIRA010000055.1 GCA_018818905.1 Patescibacteria group bacterium
GTTTATTAAGGCTCTCGCGGCCAATAAAGACATTATCAGTTCCAATGATTATAAGTCTGGTTTTGGCAAAGATAGTTTCTCCTTTGACGTTAATGTTGGCGAAGATATTTATAAACCCACTCACAAAGGTAAATCTCCCGTAGCCTGTATGGATCGCGTCGTAGGTCTTGACTTGATTGATAGTCGTACCGGTCAGACCAATCACAGTGAACTGACTGTGCCTATTGGGGGTGTTGTGGAAACCAAAGAGAAACTCATTGGCAATGCCGATTCCTCAGACTTTGCGATTCTGGAATCTATGAATTTGGGCGACAAAGATATCATTGATCAAATAAATGAAGAATATGTGAAGAAAGGACTCAATATTTCTAAGGATGCCAAAGATGATCCCGACGCGCTAAATCAAGCCAAGCAAAATTTACTCTTCATGGAAGAAACAACCGGTGGAGCTGTTCCTCAAGTTGACCCTGTCAAGGGGTATCGTATTGGGGATATTGTGGCTGTATCGGCTAACTTTATCGAAAAAGGTGAATGTGATGCCGATTTTATGGAGGCCTTGGTCTATAATTGGACTGTCGATGATCTGCTGGACGAAAATAGAAGTGGTGTTGGGCGCAAAACCTTTGAGATTGCCATGACCAATATGCCGGTCTCTTTAAACGAAGGCGGAGATGCAAGCAGTCATATTCTCAAACTTGAGGTTATTAACCCCAAAACGGACACCTTGTTTGCCAGGGACATCAGTGATTTTCGTGTTATTAACTCTTATATCGATATGTCAGTCCCAAATGGGGCTAACAAACCTACTTCTCAAGCTTCACCTGGTGATTCAGAGACAGCCGACTATATTTTGGGAGCAGGCCAGAAAATTGAGGTTGTCGCTACTCCTCGGTACTTCAGACCAGCTTCCCGCTATACTTACACCTGGCGTCGCAATAACGAAATTATTGCCGAGAGTACAGAGACGGCTTTGGTTCCGGCTACGGTTGAGTTTACCAAGGATGACGTTAATGCCAGAGAGACCTTAACCCTTGATATCTCATCTGATGGCGACGAATCTAAAGAAACGGCTAGACAGCATGCTTCCAAAACAATTGTCTTTGATGTTAAACAAGCCGAAGATAGTACGCTCAATAATGTTGGGGGGGCTATTATGAACGCTGTCCCGCCATACTTTAGAAACATTTTTAACGTGGCCTTGGCTTTGGGTGGCTTTGTGATAGTAGCCATTATGGCCCTGATGTTTTATAAGGGCAAAGAAACAGGAAAATAAAAAGTCGAAACTTATTTTTTGAAAATCTATAGTCATTTGGATTAATGAAGAGAAGAAATCTCATTATCATCATTTCAATTTGTGTTCTGGTTGTGGCCATTGGGGTTTATGCCTATTTTGCTTTGACCAAAACAGAAGAAACCACTGATGCTGGCTTGACTACTCCGGTTGTGGGCACAGAGGACGTGAGCGTGCGTCTGAGTTCGGAAGAAGTTCAGGCCGGAAAGACGAGAGACAAAAAAGAAAGCGAGATAGTTTCTGAGCAAAATCCCCGTCGAGCCGGGATGGAAGACGTGCAAACTGTCACGATTAGAAAGATTCTCAGTACCGAGATCTTGAAGCCAACCATGTCCAAAGATCTCCAGAAGATTCTTTTCTTTAACAAAGAATTGGAAGAATTCTATCAAATTAACCCCGACGGTAGCAACGAAGAGTCAATTTCTTCGGCTGGATTCAATAATGTTTTTGACTTATCTTGGGGATTATCTAAAGATAGAGCGATTATTTATTTCTCTGGTGATCAAGGCATTTCCAAGCGGTTGATTGCTTTTAATCTCAATGATCAATCTTACAATAATCTAGGAGACAATGTCACCGATGCTGCCTTGTCGCCAAACGGAGAGAAAATTGTTTATCTCTACACAGATCAAGAGAAAGGCGTCTCCAATATTTCTACCGCCAATTTTGATGGTTCAAAATGGAAAATAGTTTATCCCTTTGATCAAAACGAGGTCAGTCTGAGTTGGCCGGATGCGTTCAGATTTTTTGTCTCGGGTGATGCAACCAGTTATGGATCAGGTTCTCTGTATGAGGTTGATACCGAAGGAGGAGACTTCAAAACTTTGGTGGGTGATGTGTATGGTTTGTCTTACAAAGTCTCGCCTGATGGCAAGAAGGTTATTTATACGGCCTCGTCAGAACCAAGAGCCAAAGAACTTTATCTTTATGTCACCGATATAGAAGGCAAAGAGCACAAGGATCTGGATATTGCGACGATGACAGAGAAGTGTACTTTTGCTCAAGACAATAGAACGGTTTACTGCGCGGTGCCAAAAAAAGGCAACCAAGACTTTGTTTTACCCGACGATTATAACGACGAGAAATATATTACCGCTGATTCTTTCTACAGAATTGATACCGAGACCGGGGTCAAAGAAAAGTTGGCTGATGTTGATGATTTTTCTTCTATGTATGATGCGGTTGACCCATTTATCTCAGAATCCGGCCGCACAATGTATTTCAAGAGACGGCAAGACAATATGTTGTATGCGTTGATAGTGCCGGCAAATTAGGACAATATGTAGTTTTGATAGACGAGCGTTTATGATAAAGCGCTCGTTTTTGTTTTGCTGGCTCCAGGTACTGTTTGCTGGCTCCAGGCTTAGCCTGGAGCCTAGATGCAAGATTGTGTAGATCGCAATAGGGCTCCAGCCAGCAGGCCTGGAGACAACAAATAAATATTCATTAAGGCACTAGCACGAGAGAAGCCAATAAAGCATTTATAATTTGTGGAGTTGCTATTAATTTTGGCATAATTTCATTTTTCTGCTACAATATAAGCAATGAAAAAATATTCCATTATCATCTTTGTGCTATTGCTTCTCTGCATCCCGGCTGTTACCTACGCGGCGACCGGTTTTTTTGCGGGCACAGACGGCGATATTTGTACCTACTTCAAGAATCTCTATAACTTTGGCGTTATAGCCGCCGGCATTGTGGCTGCTATAGCTATCACTATTGGCGGTGTTTTCTATATGGCTAGTGGTGGCAATCAAGAGAGGGTCGGAACGGCCAAACAGATTATCTTGGGGGCTGTGGGAGGGCTGATTCTGATTCTGGTTTCCTATGTGCTATTTAATACCTTGGCGCCGAATGTGTTGAATTGTAAGATGGAGAATATTGGGGTGACTTTGCCGTCGGGAGGGACGGGAAGTACGGGATCGACTGGGGGAACAAGTAAGGTTTCGCCTACGGTAAAGTTTGATAGAAGCAAAGCGTTAAACTTTCCAAGACAGAGTTCACAGGAAATGGTAAACATACCTTATCACAAGAGTAATTGTGTTTATGATGGTAAGCCAGATTCTAATGGGCGGAAGAAGGGCACAGTTGCTTCGGCTGGGTGTGGAGTGATATCAACCTATATAGTATTAAAGGGGTACGGGGTTAACGTTTCTGTAAAAGAAGTTGCTGACTATTTTGTTTCAAGTGGTTATCGTGGATGTGATGGTGGAACTCAGCATGCGGCATTTACAAAGGGTGTTGAAAAATGGGGGCTAGAGGGAAAAGAAGTTAGTTTTGAGACAGCCAAGAATGCTGCTGCATCAGGGAGACCAATTATAATTCGTAAAACTGGTCATATCATGGTTATTGCAGGATATGACAATGGAAAATTTCTAGTCTATGACCCAGAACAACTTTTGAACCGTCATAATAAGTGGTTTGATGAAAAAACTCTTAAAGAA
>JAHIRA010000056.1 GCA_018818905.1 Patescibacteria group bacterium
GATTCATTTTTAGTATAACGTTTTTAGTGTCTCAAAAATTAGAACGACAGATGATATTATATACCTTCATTAAGAATAGTGCAACAATTATTAATAAAGGTAACCAGTACATTAATACTACATTTCAAGACTGTAAAATATGACACAAACAAAAAATCTTGAATAATTTTCAAGATTTTTATTTCCTCTCATTTTGCCCTTTATGAATAAAAAGGCAAAAAGTTGAGGGAAGCAATTTGTGATGATCGGTAAGATATTGTGATCATCATTGTTCAAATTGCTTCCAAAAAGATCATTGATAGGGCGCTCGCTCCTTTGGCTGCCCTCCAGTAGAAATATCTACGGAGAACCACCCTCCTCCAACCTGGAGCAGGTAGCGTTTGTAGAAAAAGGTGAAGTGGGTATCATCTTGTTTCACCTCCCCTTGATACTCCCCCTTTTCTTTGGCAGATTTTTCCCAGAAATTAGGGTCTTCTGGGTCGAAGGCTAAATCAGGATTCTCTCGAAGGAAAATCTTTTTATATTCCTCCAAAAGAACGGGATAGAAAACTATTTTTTTATCCCTTCCTTCAAAAGCTCCGATTCTCCCCTGGGAGCAGTCGGAGGCAATCTTACCAATAACCTCCGAAGAGAGCTCTCCCAATTCTCCGAGATTTTTCTTCTCGACTTTGGGGCGCTCTTTTTGGGTAAAGGCAGCCTCTAGATAATGGTAAAGCATCATCAAGGCTTTTTGGTCTTTCCTGACCCGCCCTTCTTTTTCCTCCTCTCCCCTTTCTTTTTTTATCACCTCCTGCCTTTCCTCCTCGTGATGTTGTCTTTTCTCCGTAAGGATCCTTTTCCAGAGAAAAGTATCAGAGACAGAGAAGGGGCTAAACCCCGATATTATCCTCCCACTCTTCATACTGGGAAGACCAAAGTTTACAACCTCCCCTTCCTCAGAAACATCGACAAAAACCATCTCATTTAAGACAATCTCTGTCGTTCCGAACCAGTCAGTCTTGACTATAATGGACTGGAATCCTAGACAACTATACTTGTTAGATTATGCTAAACTAAAACCATGAGAAAAACATACACCCCCAAGCAAAAAGCCTCGATTGCTTTGGCGACACTAAGAGGCGAACCTGTTACAAAATTAGCTAGTCTACACCAAGTCCATCCAAATCAGATTAACAGTTGGAAGAAGATTGTAGAAGAAGAGCTAGAGAGTCTTTTTTCTGACAAAAGAAGGAAGGAGAATTTCAGTAAGGACAGAATTATTGATGAGCTCTACAAGACTATTGGACAACGGGAAGTTGAAATATCCTGGCTTAAAAAAAAATTCAACGTTGACCTACCCCGAGAAGTTAACTTTGATTGATAAAGATCACGCTAAGATCAGCCTTCTACGTCAAACAGAGCTACTTGATGTTTCTCGGTCCAGTCTTTACTACCAACCAAGAATTAGTCCGACAGAAATTAGAATTATGAACGCTATTGATGAAATCTATACTCGCTACCCCTTCTATGGCTCAAGAAGAATAAAGTTAGAACTAGAAGATGAATACCAAATTTATATTTGCCGAGAGCATGTTCAGAGACACATGAGAGAAATGGGACTTCAGGCCATTTATCCCCGCAGAAAGCCTAACACCAGCAAACCAGGTAAACAACATAAGAAATTTCCGTACCTTCTAAAAGATATTGATATCCTGTATCCAAACCAAGTCTGGGGGACGGATATCACTTACATCAGGCTTAAAACAGGATTTGTTTATCTAGTGGCTATCATTGACTGGTTTTCCCGATACATTGTCTCCTGGGGCCTTTCTGCAACCCTAGAGAATGATTTCTGTATACAGGCACTCAAGAAAGCTCTTCTTAAAAATATCCCTTGGATTCATAACAGCGACCAAGGAGTTCAGTTCACCAGTCAAGACTACATCTCAGTTTTAGAAGAAAAAGAAATTCGAATAAGTATGGATGGTAGAGGCAGATGTATGGACAATATTTTTACTGAAAGACTATGGCGATCAGTTAAATATGAAAATGTTTACTTAAC
>JAHIRA010000057.1 GCA_018818905.1 Patescibacteria group bacterium
AACAATTACTATTACGATACAACTGTCGATGATGAGATAGAGTCAGAAGAACTTCCGGCCAAGATTAAATTTGGTAACGCTAATGCTACAGAGAAAATTGCGGTCACTTTTCCTGTTGCCGGAGATCACCAGCCAGTGACAATCTATAGAAATAGCGTCCCTATTCTGGATTCCGGTTTTGGTTTGCGGGTTGTTTCTGAGAGAGTGGCCGTTGAGAAGCTTGTTGAAATCAACAAAAGTGGTGTTATAAAAGTTAACTAATGAGAAAGTGGGCCAAAAACAAAGAAGCTGGTTTGAGCATGATGGAGACTATTGTGGCCATGGCTATTTTGGTCTTGGGTCTTTTTAGTGGAATTACATTGGCTAGCTACGGTATCAATATCATGACCTATACTCGTCAGTATCATGAGGCCAGTAACTTTGCTCAAGAGGGAATAGAGATGGTTCGGGCCGAAAGAGATAGTAACTGGCTGTCCGGTAGTAGTTGGGATCAGAATCTGACAGAAGGTTATTATGTGGCCAACTTCAATACCTCCGCCAAGCAAATGGAACTTCAAAAGCTTTTGGTGGGTAAACAGTTTGATTTGAGTAATATTGGGACCACAGTTAAACCGGAAACCAGGCTCTACAAAAACACTGACTTGGCTACCAGGCCATTTTTTACGCAAGACGTGGCTTACAACACCTCAACATATCCCACTTCTTTTTACCGTCAGATTCAGATTATTGACGCACAGATTGGCGGTCAAAATGACAAGAAAATTATTAGGTCCAGCGTTGTTTTTAAATATAAAACAGATTACAAAATTGTCGAGATAGATGAAGAAATATATAATTGGAAAAAATAAATCAAGTGAAGCTGGTTTTACTTTGGCCGAGGCCTTGGTGACGGTTTTTATCTTTAGTTTGATTTTGACCGTGGTTGTCGGGATTTTGGTCTCTGTTTTGGTGGCGCAAAGAAAAGTTACTGCCCAAAGAAAGGTTGAACAAAACGTCAGGGTTGCTATGGATGATTTGGTGCGTGATATCAGAGGGGGAAAGATTGATTATAGTAAGCAAAGCAAGTTTGATGGCGCTGATGAAATTTATCTTTATTTACCAAATGGTAGTGATGGAAGGTATTACTGGGACGCAAGTAGCAAGAATCTATATTTATCTACCACGGGCTTTCCGTTGCTATCAAGCGATATCAAGATTAGTAATATGAAATTTTATATTGCCCCCACTACTTCGCCTTATCTGGGAGGGACAGCCACAGAACAGTCACGAGTGACAATTTTCATTGAGGCTGAAACAGAGGTTTTGGGACAAAAGGCATCAACTTCTTTTCAAACGACGGTAGCAAGCAGAATCTATGAAAAATAATCATCTTATTAAACAGAAGAAAGATGAAAGGGGGGCGACTTTGGCTATTTCGTTAATGATTCTGGCTATTGTGATGGGTATTAGTTTATCTATTAGTGTTCTGACTATCAGAGAATTTAAAACAGCTAGCGAGACGGCCAATTCTAGTGCGGCTTATTTTGGGGCCGACACGGGCATGGAAAGAGCCTTGTACGCCAATTTTCAGGAAGGAGTTGTCCCGCCGGTGGCTCCGTATCAAGGGACTCTGCCTAACGGAATTACATATAAGGTTGATCTTGCCAAAAAAGAAAAAGCCACCGGGAGTCTCCAGATGGATGAAACCAAGCAGCTTAACTTAATTGGCAATGATATTCAAGAGATAACTTTGACTTGGCAAAGATCCGTCAGAAGTGGTTACGACGTTCCCGCCGACCCGCCACCTTCGATGCAATACAAGCTGGTCAGTTTTCCACTAGGCGACTTTGATGAGTCTGAGATAGAAGTCACAGAGAATCTGTGCGACTTGGCTTGTGCGGGGGGTTGGAAAATTCCAATTGATGTCGCAAGCGATAGAGATCATATTTTGCGCTTCAAGCCTCTCAAGAATGGAGCTGACTATGAGGCTTCGGTGACTATTGGTGGGGGACAGCTGGAAGTTTTGACGATTACTTCTGTTGGTGAAGCGAGAAAGGGCTTGATTAGAAGAGCTTTGATAACAGAGATAAATGATGATTCCGGGGTGACTGGGTTGTGGGATTATGTCTTATTTAGTCAACAGAGTTTGTTTTAGAATTAAAGCTTTTTCTTCTAAAGTACGTTGGCCTCATTTTCTCCTAACTCTTGAACTTCTCGACGATGAGAAGTTTTTTTGACCTTGATCTCCAGATAGTGGTGAAAACTTTTGGCGCTTTCCCAGAATGAAAGATTGCTCTTGGAGCCACCGCCACCGCTAATAGTGACAGGGATATTTTGCAGAGAGTAGTTAAAATAAGTATGAATATGACCAGCAAAAACTTCTGCAATAGGGGCCTCGGAGGCGCTCAAAATTCTCTCAAATTCGTCGAAGCTCTCTTGGGCCTCTGGATAGATGCCGTCAGAAATTTTTAGAACTTTGGCCAGAGACATGTTTACGGGACGATGAATAAAGACGAAGACATGGTCTTTGTCCGTGTTGTTTTGGAGTTCTTCTGTGAGGAAATCCAATTGATTCTGATCAAAACCAGTTTTACTATTGGAGTTGTCAAGGACAATGAAGTGAGAATTCTTGTGATCCCAAGAGTAATAAGTTTTGATAAAATGATTTTTATAAAGTTCCCTTGAAGGGTCGGTCAGAATATCATGGTTACCAGCGACCATGTAATAGGGGAGGTCTAGGTTTTTTCCCAGGTAGCTTTTCATTTCCTGAAATTCTGTCTCAGTTCCTCGGTTGGTAAAATCACCTAGATGAACCACAAAATCAGCTTCGCTTTGGTTGGCCAGTTGGGTGAATTCTTTAAAGTTAGGGCCGAGATTTGTTTGCTTGTTTTCGGTGTCGCCAATAACAAGAAAACTAAACTCGGAAGTTTCTGCTTTGGGGTCTTTGAACTCTTGATAGCTTTCAACTAGACTGCCGGCCACTTTGTTTTCTTGTAAGAATTCTTTGGTTTTTTTGCTGGCATAAAAATATACGCCAGCTCCCGAGAGGGCCACAATCAAGAGAATTATTAGGCAAGAAGTTGTGGATTTTTTGGACAGAGGATATAATGATTAGAGGATCTTTGATCAGAAGTAGACATAACTAGATCAGAAGAATATTAAGCCCATAATATCACGAATATGGCGATGAATAAAGCTGAAGCCAAGAAAAGAATAGCCAAATTAAGACAAGAAATCAGGCATCATCGGTATCTCTATCATGTTTTGGACAAAATTGAGATTTCTGATGCAGCCTTGGATTCGCTCAAAAATGAGCTAGTGTCACTTGAAACAGAGTTTCCCGATTTGCTGTCCCCGGATTCTCCTACGCAACGAGTAGGTGGCCTGGCTCTAGATAAATTTGTTAAGACCAAGCATTCCAAACCCGTCTTATCTTTGCAGGACGCCTTCTCTAAAGAAGACCTTGTGGCTTGGGAAGAAAGGCTTAGAAAAATTTTGGGCTCCAAACCCAAAAAATTGTCATATTTTTCTGAACTAAAGATTGATGGTTTATCGGTAGTACTGTGTTATAAGAATGGAGTTCTAGAAACAGGAGCTACTCGGGGTGACGGTAAAGTAGGGGAGGATGTGACGCAAAATCTTAGAACCATTGAAGATATTCCGCTAAAGATTCGTGCAGAAGGACGAACTATACCCAAAATTTTGGAGGTACGGGGTGAAATCTATATGACGGTTAAAGCTTTTGAAAAAGTGAATCAAGAACAAGAAAAGCAAGACTTACCCCTGTATGCCAATCCCAGAAACATTGCCGCTGGCAGCATCAGGCAGCTTGATCCCAAGATAGCGGCCTCAAGAGAATTAAGTTTCTTTGCTTTTGAGATTATGACAGATCTTGGTCAGAAGAATCACCAAGAAGTTCACGAGATGCTCAAAGAGTTTGGCTTTCCAATCAACAAAAATAACAGAGCTTGCCAAGATATTGAGTCAGTCTACAAATTTTGTCAGAACTGGGCTGATAAAAGAAAAAAACTGCCCTACGAAACAGATGGAGTGGTGATAGTGCTGGATGATATCGAGGCTCAAAGGCGATTAGGGAGTGTGGGTAAGGCTGAAAGATTTATGCTGGCCTACAAATTTCCGGCAGAGCAATCTACTACTGTTGTCAAAGATATTGAAGTTCAAGTTGGGAGAACCGGAGCTTTGACTCCGGTGGCTTTTTTGAAACCAACTAAGGTAGCTGGATCTGTTGTTAGCAGGGCCAGTCTTCACAATGCTGATGAGATCAAGAGATTGGGGATCAAGATTGGGGATACGGTTATTATTGAGAAGGCCGGTGAT
>JAHIRA010000058.1 GCA_018818905.1 Patescibacteria group bacterium
AAATTTCTTACAAAAGTGAAATCAAGGCAATGCAGCCAGAAGTTCTTAAAGGAGATCTTTCTAAAATGATAGAATACGTTTGAAGGCTTAAACTTCTGATGTCAAAATTGTGACAATAAAAAAATAAAGATAAAAAAATGAAGAAAAGTCTTGTTTTCCTTTCCGCAATTCTGTGTTTTGTGCTGATTTTTGGTTGGTGGGGAACCGGTTTGGCTAAGGCTTCTGAAGCCAAACTCCTGGCTATTGCCGCCGAGACACAAGGTAGCTGTGAAGAGGGTTTTTCGCTAGACGCTGGAACCAACTCTTGTCGTCCCACAAATTTCGGTATATTTGCCGAATGTGTGCAGCCAGATAGTGACGGGACCGGTTACACAGCTCGGTTTGGCTATCAGTGGAACGGTAACAAAAAAACCAATCTCACAGAAAGCAAACTTTCCGGACCTAAGGTGGACAAAGATCCTCCAAGTAGTTTTGACCCAGGCCGGCATACCTTTGAAGTTCACTCCGAAACAAATGGTGAGTTAACCTGGCAGATAAAAATTGGTAATAAAACTGGAATCGCCACGGTTGACCAAGGCTACTACTTTCAGTGTGGCGGGGGTGAGGAAGAGTGTGGGGAGTGTGATGGCAAGGTTACAACCTTAACTCTCAAATATCTAGGTAGTAGCGCAGCGCTTGTCAAAGTAGACCAAAAGAAAGAAGGGACAATTTTTGAAGGCACGGTCCAGCCCGGAGGCGATTTTCTAATATCAGGTCAGGATAGTCAGGGTACTCTGGGGACAGAAATCACTATTTATGTTGATGGACAAGAAAATACCAAGATACACACTAGTTGTTCGCAGCCAATTAATATTGGAACCAAAAGCGGTGTTTTTGAAGTTCTGGCCGGGGCTAGCAGAAACGGTGGGCCGCTCTGCCAAGGCGATAATAATCATGATTGTGATGAAGATGAATACTGGGATGATGACGGTGACAAGTGTCAGGCCTATGACTTTAGCCTTTTTATTGAATGTATTTACCCAGATGAAGATGGTGATGGATATTGGGCAAGGTATGGTTACAAATGGGACGGTCAACAGAATATCAATTTGAATGAGAGTAAATTTACCGGACCGGCCACCAGCTCTGATCCAATCACTTCTTTTGAACCCGGACGCCATACTTTTGATGTCCATGCCGAAAGCAATGGTAATCTGGTTTGGACTGCCAAAGTCAAAGACAAGACCAAAACAACCACGTCCAACGAAAACTATCAAACGATTTGTGATGATAATCCCAATCCGGACATCCCAGAAATCTCTCTTCCGGTTATTTTCGGTATCACGGGTGGCGGTGTTGTGGTCGGATTTCTAGCTGGATATTTTGTTGGAAGAACAACTAAAAAACGTGAACAAGAAGGTGACACACACACAGATCAACAATAAAAATTCAAGTATTTCTCTCAGGAGCAAAACCCAACGGTGGTATATTGTTGGGTTTTGTGTCTTTTTTTTGGGAAGCATCGTGGCTTTCTTGGGTAAATGGACAGAACTATGGGTGCTTCTCAAGTCACCCAATCCCATTGCTTTTGCTCCTCTGATTATTCCACTTTCCTTGGTCGGCGTTTATTATTTGGTAGCCCAAAAAGAGAACGACGGGCGAGGTCGGTCATTATTTCAAGGGACAGTTGTCTTTGCCTTCATTCTGGCAATAATTATATTGCGCTTTGCTTTTTTTAATGTCTGGGAATCTTGGCAAATAACTTTCTTGCTCTGGCCCATACTTCTTGCAGTGGGGGTTTTTATTTTCTTTGGTCTCAAAAAATCTTTGGTAGCTTGGCCCCTATTGTTGTATGCTTTCTTGCTCTGGCCACCGGTTCTGATTTTTCTTCACACCAAGGTTTCTCCTTTCTTGACTGACATTGTTTCTTGGGTGGTCGTAATTCTTGCCAAGGTGTTTTCTCTGCCTCTCACAGAAACTGATACATCTCTGCATATATTCAAACTAGAAGGGCAAGATTTCCAGGCTATTATTGGCACGAGTTGCTCTGGTAGTTCGTCTATTCTGGGGATTGTCATTTTACTTTTCCCGTTGTTGTTTATTCTCAAAGGTAGCTTGTGGCGCAAAGCCATATGGTTTGCCTGTGCGCCAATTCTTGCTTTTTTGGGAAATATTTTGCGAACCTATCTAGTTTTTCAATTAGCTCATTCTGTTAATCCGGAAGTAGCCTATAATTGGTTTCATACTTTTGCGGGCTTGTTGCTATTTGGCATTCTAACTCTACTAATGTTGCTTTTTCTCGTACCTTTTGGGTTACGATTCAGAGTCACGTCTTCACCGGGCATGACCGAAGGAGAGAAGAAGTATCTTGTCAGAGGATTGATTTTCTTCATTTTTCTAAGCACTATTTTCTGGTTACTGACTACGCCGGCCAATTTTGTTCCGGCCAATCATAAAGGCAGTCTAGAAGATGGGGTGGTGCAAAAAGACGTGACAAGTGGTGGTGAGGAGAGTACTGAAGATTCTGGTCTCAAAGCCATTGGAAGTTTTGTGGTTGAAGATATTCCCAGAAGTGATATTTCAACTTATGATCCGGATTCAATCAATGAAAACGTTAGTAAAAGATATCTTTTACTTTTCAAAACCCCGAATTCTTATTTACCCCCGATTGAAAATTATGACTATAGCGTGACTTCTTTTGACTTTGCTGATAGTTTATTTGGTGACACCGCTGACTACGAAAGATTTCGTTACCGTCGTGATGATGGGCTAGACCTGCCAATTTTTGTTGACGCTATTGTGACGGACGACAAAGATTCTTTGTTGGGATTGTCGACTGGTTATTGTTATCGCTATCATGGCTATAAGATACTTTATGATGAAAAAATAGATTTAGGCGAAAACATCATCGGCTATTTTTACAGCTACCAGGACGAAAAAGGTCGGGATTGGGAATCAGTTGATTTTACAACTCCAGTTTATGACGAGAATGACGGTCAAAAGTACTACCGACGAGTTAAGATAGTTAAGGAAGTGGTTGGTGGTACGGATGAAGATTATAGTATAACGAGAAAGTTTCTTGAAAACTTTGCCTATACTATGGTAGGCTCACTGCAGAATGGGAAATAAATAACAAGCAAAAGGATGAAGCAACAAATTGGTATTCTAACCTATGTCAGTGTTCTGTGTCCAGATGAAGATGAAAAAATATATTGTGATTACATCAGGGCTATTCTTGAAGTTGGCAGTCAGAAAGGCGTCGATGTAGTGTCATTTGATTTTGAGTCTATTGATTTTGAGTCAGGAAAAATTCGGGGCTACACGTTTGACAAGAAAATTATCGAAAAAGAAACAACTATTCCAGAAGTTATTTATATTGCAGGGGCCTTGGACGAACCAGACAGAAAGAAGCACAAAATGCAAGTCAAAAAAAAGCTTGAGGCAAGAGGGGTACGCTTTTTGAACCCACCTGCCTTAACTGAGGTTTGCACTGACAAAACAAAAAGCTACGATTTGTTTAGGGCTTTTGATCTGAATCAACCAGAAACTATTTCGTTTAGTGAAGAAAATTTGGCCGCATTTTTGCAAAAATATGACTCAATTTTTGTGAAACCAATTAAAGGTATGCGAACGCATGGCATGATTATTATCAAGAAAACAGAGAATCAAAAATGTGATTTGCAACTTTTCTATGAAGAGAACTATGTGAAGAATAAGAAAGCCCTGTCTTGTGTACTTACGGATCAACTTTTGTCACAGCTTCTAGCTCTTATGGAAAAATCAAATATTAAACCAGAAGACTACTTCATACAGCAAGGAATTGATCCTTTGCGATATCAAGATCGGCGAGTATTTTTTAGAGGGATGGTTCAGCGAGGGACGGGTGGGGAAATAAGAGATTTTTGTATAGATGCAAGAATTTTTGGGAAAGACAGGGTGGTCGGGAAAAAAGTAGAGCCAGAAAAAATATTGGAAGATTTTTCTTTGCAACTAAAAAAGAAGGTTAGCGCTCAAGAATTGAGAGACATATTGGAACAAGAGTCAGTACAAGGCACAGAAGCTTTAGAGCAAGAAGTGGGGCCAGTTGGTGAGGTTGGCTTTGATTTAGTGCTTGATACCAAAGGCCAGGCTTGGATCATTGAGGCTAATTCACGTCCTGGACATAGAGACACTCATCACCAAGTGTTTGCCAAAAATGCAGTTGATTATTTATCTTTTTTAGCTAGTAAGAAACATGACAAAAAAAATTAAGCCCAAAGATTATTGGCAGAAAAAAAGAGACGAAGTTAAAGATGTCCCCAAAGTTGTCAAAATTGAAGGTAAAATGACCAAGAAATGGGGGACGGGCACATGTGCTATTCCTTCGCCTATAGAAGTTAATGGATACATGAAATCAGTTCCCAAAGGGAAGGTGACGACTATCAATGATATTCGTGAAGTAGTGGCTAAGAAGCATAAGGCCACTATGGGGTGTCCAATTACCACCGGCATTTTTGCTTGGATTTCGGCCAATGCAGCTGAGGAAGAAAGGCGAGAAGGCAAGAAAAGAATCACGCCTTATTGGAGGACTCTCAAAGAAGGTGGTAAACTTAATCCCAAATACCCTGGTGGTATTTCTGGGCAATCAAGACAATTACGGAGCGAAGGGCATACTATCAAAAAAGGTAGGGGTAAAGATTCTGCCAAGGTTGACGACTTTGAAAACAAAAAGGCTGATTTAAAATAGGTTTCAAATGGGGGGATTTCATAAGGAGGAAGCATGGAGGCAAAGCATGCTCTAGCCAAGAAGAAGGGAGTCACAGGGAATACAATTAGAAGTATAGCTTATATGTCCAAGAAATGTAGATGTGGTCAGAGACTGGTTTGTG
>JAHIRA010000005.1 GCA_018818905.1 Patescibacteria group bacterium
GTCTGGTTGTATTGGGTTCAGGACTAATGCTTCCTCCACTGGTTGAACAAGTTCAGCAACTTGGTGAGATCTTGCCCGGTTATCTCCAGGATCTTAGTCGCGAGTTTGAAGGGCGTAGCGGTCTCACGGTTGCACAGGGGCTTGATCAAGCTTCAACTTATATTAGTTCTTTTGCCGATAGATTTGATGAAGCCCTGGTCTCGGTCTATGAAGCAGTTTATTCTCTTTTTGGTGGTCTTTTCTCATTCATTCTTGTCTTTGTTCTGTCTTTCTATTTCCTCATTGAAGAGAATGGTTTCAAAAAATTCATCAAGTCCTTTGTGCCCCAAAGACAAAAATCCTATGTTATGGGTTTGGTGGGCAGAATCCAAATTCAGATGGGACGGTGGCTCAGGGGCCAACTATTTCTAGGCTTGGTTATCGGAATTGTGACCTATATTGTACTGTCACTTCTGGGAGTTAGATACGCTTTGGTCTTGGCTATTCTAGCCGGTCTTTTAGAAATTGTGCCGTATATTGGACCTGTTATCTCAGCTGTTCCGGCCATTCTCCTGGCTCTTCTGCAGTCACCTTTAACAGCCTTGTTTGTCTTGATTGCCTATATTATTATCCAGCAGTTAGAGAATCATTTTCTAGTGCCCAAAATTATGTCCAAAGCCGTGGGACTCAACCCGCTGGTGATCATTTTGGTTATTCTGGCCGGAGCCAAGATTGCCGGGATAGGTGGGGCCATTGTGGCCGTACCTGCGGCGACAGCGTTGTCTGTGATTTTAGGAGATGTTTTTGAGGATCGAGGACGAGCTGAGGAGAAGAAAAAGGGTCAAGGTGGCAAAGCCTCGCAGAAAAAAACGGGGGCCTGGACTTCTCTTAGAAACGCATTCAAACTCAAATGAGTACTCTATTTGTCGTCGCTACACCCATTGGAAATCTGGAAGATATAACTTTGCGAGCACTTCGAATTCTCAAAGAAGCTGATTTTGTTTTGGCCGAAGATACCAGAAATACAGTTAAGCTTCTCAATCACTTTGAAATTAAGAAGAAACTTATCTCTTTTCATGAACACACTCGCGATCATAAGCTAGAAAGACTTGCAAATAAAGTGTCTGAGTCCTCAAGCGTGGCTCTTGTTAGCGATGCCGGAACGCCGCTCATTTCTGATCCGGGCAAACGTCTTTTGGCCGAGCTGTATCAAAAAGAAGTTGAAATTATTCCCATTCCTGGACCTTCGGCAGTTACTGCCGCCCTGTCAGTAGCTCCTTTTCCGGCTGATAGGTTTGAGTTTAGAGGTTTTATCCCTCACAAAAAAAGAAAAGAAACTATTCTCAAAGAAATTGCTGAGTCAAAAATCACGACAGTTTTTTTTGAATCACCCTATAGAATTATCAAAACCTTGGACAGGCTATCAGGCTTTTGTGATGAAGATAGACAAGTTTTTGTAGCCAGAGAAATTACCAAGAAATTTGAAGAGTATATGGTGGGGAGTATTTCTGAGGTGTCAAAAAGACTAAAAAACAAAGACAAAATAAAAGGAGAGCTCACCGTGGTGGTGGCTCCCAAGTAGATAGCTGTGACATATTCTTATGTAGCTTCTTCTTCGATTGAGGTGATTGCTATGCGGAGATCATTAATCTGTCCAGCGTCAAGTTTAAGAACCTTTTTTATCTCTCGCATCAAAGTTGTTAGTTCGCTTGCATCCAAGCTATTAGAGCTGGCACTTGGTCTGATGCTATTGTTGATGCCGGCGATGACTGCCGCATCAATCCCTGCTCTCCCCCCCCCAATTGCCAATCGCCTCCTTAACATCTTCAATTGATTTTGGTTCATCTCGATCTATTTGACACATCTTTCTCTCCTTTTCTTCAGGGTTCGTGAGGGCTCGTATCCTTTTTGACACCGTAAACAGAATTCTCCTATGAATGTTGTGATGTGGAAGAGTTGGGATGAGCAGCAGACTTGATTCGTAGAGTTTTGGATGTATGCGTCATCTCGGGAGGTTTAGTCTCCTGCCTATCCCTATAATACAGTTTGTCGTAAACAGAAGGAATAAGCAAGAGGAAAAAAGCTTTCAGGCCTTCATTAGTTTAGTCTTTATTTTGTTGGCAATATATGAAACAATAAAAAATGAATAAACAAGCAATAACTATGAATAAATTCTACGTCACAACTCCAATTTACTATGTCAATGCAAAGCCTCACCTAGGGCATGCCTATACCACTATTGCTGCCGACGTTGTGGCCAGATTCCAACGTATGAATGGCCAAGATGTTTTTTTCTTGACCGGAACAGATGAACATGGTTCTAAAGTGGCCAGTAAAGCTAAGGAAGAGGGTAAAGAAGCTCAGGCATTCTGTGACGAATACTCGGCACATTATGAGATGCTTTTTGACCGACTCAATATCAGTAACAATGATTTTCTCAGAACAACTCAGAAACGGCATCAAGAAGGGGTAGAAGTGTTCATGAACAAGCTTCATGAAGATGATAATTTTTATGAAGATAGTTACAAGGGTCTGTATTGTACTGGGTGTGAAAAGTTCATGACTGAAAAAGACTTGGTCGATGGCAAATGTCCTGACCACAAAAAGACTCCCGAGAAATTAGCCGAAAAGAATTACTTTTTTAAACTCAAAAAGTATTTGCCCCAAGTTAAAGATTTGATTGCCAGGGGTGAGATTGAGATAGCGCCAGAAGGTATTAGAAAAGAAGTTTTGGGTCTTCTGGATCACGAAGTTCTGGATGATTTTTCTGTTTCAAGAGAGTCAGTCAAGTGGGGAATTCCACTTCCTTTTGACGATTCTCAGGTAATTTATGTCTGGGTTGAAGCACTGCAAAACTATATAACTGCTCTGGGCTACGGGCAAGAAGATGATGATAAACTCAAGAAATTCTGGCCGGCTGATGTGCATCTCATGGCCAAAGAAATTATCAAATTTCACGCTATATTCTGGCCGGCAATGTTGCTTGCGGCTGGCTTAGAGGTTCCCAAAAAGATTTTTGCTCATGGCTTCTTCACCATCAATGGTGACAAAATGAGTAAGACTTTGGGAAATGTTATCGACCCTAACGACCTAATTGATGATTTTGGCACAGATGCGACCAGATATTTGTTATTGTCTCAATTTCCTTTTGGTCAAGATGGTGACATCAAAGTTGACAAATTTCTTGAACAATACAATTCCGATTTGGCCGGTGGTATTAGCAATCTCCTTCATAGAACGCTATCCATGACCGAGAGTTACTTCAACAGTCAAGTACCCAGAAGGCCCTCAAAGTCAATTATTGAAGAATCTTTATTTGAAAAAACCTGGAAAAATTTTAGAAAGAGTCTTGAAGAAATCAGAATTGATGACGGATTGGGAGTTATTAATCAACTTGTGCAAAAAGGGAATCAGCTTGTAGATGAAAGAAAGCCCTGGGAACAAGCCAAGCAGGATCAAGAAGCTTTGGCCGATACTATTTACACTCTTCTTGAACTAAACCGTCACATCGCTTTTATGGTTTATCCTTTTATGCCCGAGATAGCTGAAAAAATGCAACAGGCTTTGGGTGTGGCTTACGATGAGCATGTTGTTCTTGATGATCTTAGTAAATGGGGCAGTCTTGAACCAGGAACAAAAACCAATAAGGGCAAGCCTCTTTTTATGAGAAAATAAATTCGCTGTAACAAAAAAGAAGGAACCATGATGATATCCTTCTTTTTTGTTTGATTATTTCTTGAGGCTCTCAATTTCTTCCTCAAGCTCACTTATCTTTTCTTTAAGTTTAATCATTTTTAGTTCCCGACCAACCGTGGCTTTGTTAAATATTTCAAGTTGATCGATTTTATTTTGCAGTTCGTTCTCTATCTCTTTATAGTGGGTAATGTCCTCGACAAAAACAAGAGCGCTTTCTATTTGACCTTTTTCATTTTTGAGAGGCAAACCATAAAAATTACGATAGGTTTTTTTATGGCTATAGAAAGAGGTATACTCAACGTCACTGATGCTGAAGTCTTGGCCCTTAAAAACTTGTTGTATTTTTGTGGTAATTCCAGCCTGTTTGTAAGTCGGTAGATCAAAAACATTGAGACCCATGAGTTCTTTGGTATTATCTCCTGATATTTTGGCAAAGGTAGGGTTGGTATAAGTAACTATGCCTTGAGAGTTAGCAGTATAAATACCAATTGGAGCTTTGTCGATTATTTTTTTTTGGATAAGGCTGAGGGTCTCTATCTTTTTTTCATAGGTCTTGGTTTGACTAATATCTGCCATAATACCGACCATGCGGTAA
>JAHIRA010000059.1 GCA_018818905.1 Patescibacteria group bacterium
ATGCCCGCCATGAACACACATATTCATGGTCTCATTAGAGCCTAACAAGCTCTTCTTTGAAGGCAATGTTTGTCTTCAAAGAAGAGCTTGGGCTCTTTCTTTATCTCTTTGTCAAAGGGCAAGCTAGACTTTCTATAGCCCCGCACTATAACATTTATTATCTTTCTTGTCAATGATTTTTTGCTTTATTATCTCTTTTTGGCTTATTTAAACGAAAAAAAGACCCTCTTTTGAGGGTCTTTTAAGTAACTTATATCCCTATTTCTTCACATCAATATAGTACTCATAATCTTTCATAGAAGCCCCATCAGTACTCTTAAGATTCTCAAGTTTAACTGTCACCGTAGTCGCCTTCTCTGTTGCAGAAGGTTCAACCGGAGTTTCTAGAGTAATAGACAACTTGTTATCAGTAGTATCAAAATCAAGTTTGGTGTCCAGTGGACCAGCAACCCCAGAGGTAACTTTAACGTTATCACTTGTCAAAGTCTTGCTATCAATAGCCGCATCAAAGTAAACAGTAATAGTTTTTAGAGGATTCTTGACTTCAGTCTTCACCTTCTCAGCATTGTCTTGATAATAACCCTGAGGCATTCTCTTGGTCACCTTAACTTCTTCACCACCAACTTCTTTTTTGGAACAAGCCTCAACTTCGGCCGTGGCTTCAGTAATCTTTTCGGCGGGAACTTTGTAAGCAGCTGTTTCTGGAGTTGTGGCGGTTGCGTCGATTGAAACATGACTAAGAGTTTCGGTGTCACTAATTACCCAAGGGTTAAAACAGATCCCAGGAGAATAGTCGGCTGGCTGCTTGAGCATAATCAAATTGTTGCCAGCCATACCTATCATTATATACTTGCTATCAGTTGAAGTATTTTCAAAAACACCCTTGAGCTCTTTGGTGGCCACATCATAAACATGAAGACTGGATTGAGTTGAGCCATCTTCTTGTAGCAAAGTGCCGAGATAAAGATTCCCGTCAGAATTTTCCATGACACTACCAACAGTTTCACCTTCTGAAAGATTGCCCTGAATATCGGCTATAGAAACGCTACTACCATCCTTAAGAGCAATGGCCTTGTCACTTGAAGTAACAGTTGTCGCGTCTACAATAGTTGCCTCAGCAGCAGCTTCTGCGTCAGTAACCTTCTGCTGCAAAGCAGTTTTCTCTTGTTCAAGAGCTGTCACCTGAGTTTCAAGAGTAGAAATCTGGTTTTCTAGAGTAATTTTTTGTTGTTCGTATTCGGCGTTAAGAGTAGCCACGGCACTATTTTGCCAGAAATAAACACCGGCTCCAGCTCCACCAGCACCAACTATAGCCGCAATGACAGCAGCAATGATAACTTTGGCAGCCCCACCACCGCTTCTCTTCATAGCCCTTGGAGGAGTCTGAATTTGAGGGGAAGTTGAAGGAGCACCAGCTGAAGCTTGCTCCATCTTGGCCCGACCTCTAGCACCAAAAATATCCTCTGGTTTGGCACCAGCAGGTTTTGGAGCTTGAGGAGCCATTTTGGGCTCGTTTCCTGGGGGTGGTTTGGGAGAACTTCCGGAAGGAGTTTGATTAGCAAAAGTTGGATTGGGTTGATTTGTGTCTGGCATATTGTTTTTTTTGTTTTTTTTGATGAATAGACGCTTGCGACCATTTCGGCCACTCTGACTTTATTATACTATAGCAAAGCTTGTATGTCAAATGAGCTATGCACAGGGATTGCATTTTTGGCATAATCCTCTACAATAAAGAAACAAAACATCTTATACATGCAAGAAAAAATCCAGCGCATCCTCAAAGAATATGAAGATATCAACCAGCAACTCAGCAACCCCGAGATTTCTTCTGATCCCAAAAAATTCAAAGACTTGTCCATAAAACTGGCTGGACTGGAAGAAGTCAGGGGTTTGGCTGAAAACTATATTCAAACCACCAAGGAGCTGAACGAATCCGGTGAGCTTCTCAAAAGCGAAGTGGATCCGGACATGATCACCATGGCCGAAGAAGAGATCAAAAAATTAAGAGAAAATGAAGCTGATATCAAAAAGAAACTTGAAGTGGCCCTTCTTCCCAAAGACCCCAACGATAACAAGAATGTCATTATAGAAATCAGAGCTGGCGCCGGTGGCGATGAAGCCGGTCTTTTTGCCGCCAACCTTTTCCGTATGTATCAGCGCTACTCAGAAGTAAAAGGGTACAAAACTGAAATTCTTAGTTCTAACAGAAGTGGCATTGGCGGCTACAAAGAAATTATTTTTATGATCAAGGGCCAAGGCGCTTATCAGAATTTCAAATACGAAAGTGGCGTTCACCGGGTTCAACGTGTTCCGGAAACCGAAAAACAAGGACGTATTCACACCTCCACTATCACCGTAGCCGTTCTTCCTGAGGCCGAAGAAGTTGACCTCGAAATAAATCCAAGTGATTTGAGAATAGATACTTTCTGTGCTTCCG
>JAHIRA010000060.1 GCA_018818905.1 Patescibacteria group bacterium
AGAGTTTTTTTGTGTTTATTTTTAATGATATAGATCTGGGCTCTTGTAGTGACTATAGAAAGTTTTTCTCTCTTCGGTCCCGTCGGGCATGGTGACGATCTGAGTCCATTTGGCCTTAAAAGAGCCATTACCAGCCCAGCCGTGATCCCAATAATGGGGGCCGTCAAAGCTAACTGAGCGGTTGTCTTTGGTGCCGTAGAATTTGAAATACAGTTTGGAGTTTTTGATCTCGCTTTGGATGAGGATGTAGTGATCAGTGTTGTTAATAAATTTTAGATCGGGGCTTGGGATATAAAGCGTGGCGTCAGTTCCTTGAGGATCATAATAGCTAACTGGGTAAGAGTGCCATTGCCTTTCTACTACTTTGAGGCCAGAATTCATAGCTGCTCTAAACATAGTGGTGCCAATTTGGCAGAGTCCGCCACCATATTCTTTGATGGTTTCGCCTGGTTTTATGACTAGCTCGGGTAGATATCCAGAGGCTTCATTCACTTCTCCAATATTTTCTAGTAATGAAAAGGTTTCACCCGGTCTGATCAGGAGTCCGTTTAGTTTGTCTGAAGCATTCTTGATATTGTGTCTGCGATTTGATGGTGAACCAGCAAAATTTGATTCCCCTTCAGCTATGAGCTCTTTGATTCCCAGGCTGTCAATATTGGCTGAAGTTACCGCTGCTCCTATTTTTTTGGTTTGAAGTTGGAGATGGCGTAGTACTTCGGACTCTTCAAAAGAAGCCTCGGCTAGTAATTTGGCGTTAGTGTCAATAAGTAGCTCGCGACCGGGTTTACTTTCGGTGAGAAGCTCTAGGGGTTGGTCTTCTTTGATTAAGAAGCGCGCATTTTGTGGTAGTAAGTTGATTTCTGGGGCTAATTCTTCAGACAAATAAGTAAGCAAATCTTGGTAGTCAAGAGTAGCTCCCAAAACGGTTTTAAGAACAGTTTCTTTCTCTCCCAGACTTTTGAGGATAAATTGTTGTAAGCCAAAATTCTCTTGTTTTAAAAGTTCTATTCTTTGAAGTGGTTGATGGCTTTTGACGGCTCTGGAAACAATCATTTCTTGAAGCTGGGGACTTTCTAGTATCCATTCTTCCTCTTCAAAACTAAGTTTGAGGGGCCTTGTGGTGATTAAGTCAATCTCAAAACGGGCTAATTCTAGATGTCTATAATTAGTTTTGGGGTATGTTTTTTCAAGAGGGACAGCAATGGGGCCGCTACTCAAGTTTTCGGTTTTGTTCTTGAGTTCGGCAAAAAACGGCTCTCTTCTGAGAATAATACCTTCTTGGCCTGGCGTTGTCTCGAGACCTTTTTCTTCTAAAGTGAATTTGTTCTCTTGGTAAAACTTGGCGTGTTGCCTTTCTATTTTTTCTTGGCAGTAAAGCTCAAAAATCTCTTGGTCGAAGTCGTAAGAGATTTTTTTGTTGAGTCCTGAGAAAAGAATTTTGGCTTGATCGCCCAAGTTTTCCCAAAAACGAGATGAGCGGCGGCCTTCTTGATAGGCTTGGTCGATAGTTTGTTCGATGTCAACAAAGAAACCCAGGTGTTCTGGGGTGCTGCCTTGAGATTCTTCCGGAAGAGTCAAAGAGAAGTCATTGTAAACTAGTCTCTTGGTTTCAAGAAGGTTAGCAACCTCTTTCTTGGTTTTCCCGGAGACCTTTTGGCCGGCGATAGTAGTGTTGGGGAAGAATTTATCTTGGTAGCTAAGATTGAGGACTAGAACAAGTGAACAGCAAGCCAAGACTAGCGTGGCCAGTGAAATATAAAGAGGTATCAAAATTCTCTTGCGGCTTTTTTTCTGTGAGGTTGTTTTTTTGGCAGAAGACATAATTAGGTGCTGCCGTTAAGAAGCTCTTCGAGGACGCGTTTGGCGATAATATTCTGTTCTTTGGAAGAAAGACTATTTATTTCTGGCTTTGAGGGTGGAGCAGTTTCTTTGACAGCTGGCTTTTCTATAGCCAAAAATAACTGCAACGTTTGTCCCAATTCTATGCTGGGCGGGATGTCTTTTTGGGGCCAAAAAATTTCTTGGCCCCAAGGGGTGACAAGAACTGCTTTGTCATCTTCGAGACGGTCCAAAATTGTCTCAATCGAGTAGTCCATGCTTGAGTGTGGTTTTTGTGGTTTTGAGGATGTCATTTCATTCTAGAAAAAAATAGTGATCTTGGCAAGTTGGTGTTGAGATTTGTTTTGCAGCTTGAAATGTAATTCTTGGGTAAAAAGTAGCCAAAACAAAACCCCGCCGTCAGCGGGGTTTTGTTTTGGCTGTCTTGAGATTATTCTTGACTTTGCTCTTCTTTGTTTTCTGTGCCTTTCTTATGATTCATGAAACTCTTGATAGCTTCATTGACAATGTTGTTTTGTGGCTTGTTTCCAGAGCTGTAGGTCTCAAAAGCCCTCAGGATTTCAAGCGGGAGAGCAAAAATAACGGTATTGGATTGGTCGGAAGAGAGATCATTGATGGACTGCAAAGTTCTCAGGTGAAGGGCTCCAGTGGAACCAGAGAGAGTTTTGGCGGCTTTGGCCATATTCTCGGCGGCTTGGACTTCTCCTTGAGCCTTGATAACCACTGATCTTCTTTCACGTTCGGCTTCGGCCTGTTTGGCAATGGTCCGTTTCATTTCTTCGGGAACAATAACGTCTTTCAGGTCAACATTAATGACTTTAACACCCCAAGGGTCAGAAGCTTTGTCAACAATAAGTTTGATTTTGTCGGAAATCTTTTCCCTTTCAGTCAGAAGTTCATCAAGAGAGACTTCTCCGACAATGTTTCTCATCGTGGTTTGGGCCAGTTGTGAAACAGCGAACATGAAATTTTCGACCTCTAAAATAGCTTTTTCGGCCAAAACCACCTTGTAGTAAATGACGGCGTTGATTTTAACTGAGATATTATCTCTGGTGATTGACTCTTGAAGAGGAACATCAACTGCTTTAACGCGCATGTCTACTCGAGACATGGATTGGATAACTGGGATCACGATATGCCAGCCAGGGCCCACGGTTGTGGTGTACTTGCCAAGCATAAAGCGAAGACCTTTTTGGTATTGATTGACTTGCCTGATGCTGACCAAAAGTAAAAGAATGAAGCCAGGAATTAGGAGTCCAAGGCCTCCAAAGAGAATAGCAATGATTTCGCCCATAGGTTCTAGTTATTGTTTAGATGACTTTATTGTAACAGAAAGGCTTTCTTAAGCAAGGAAGAAAAATTTTTCTTCCAAAAAAAGATGCACCATTTGGAAAGATGATGCATTGAGGGAGGACTTGTGGTAGATGGTTGATTTTGGACCTAGATTGTCCAACAGAGAATGGTGCCAAATTTATTATCTTGGACAATCATATTTCTGGTTAGTTCGCATGCTTTAGGATCAATCCAGCTGCTAGTAGTGTCGTCGTAGAGTTTGAAGCAGCGCATATGGGGCGGAATAGTATCTCCGCCGTAACCAGAGGTATCAATTCCAACTTCAACTTTTTTTGTCGCAGGATCAATAAATATGATAGTCGTGGACTTATAGGTCTTGGCCATAACAAAAACCATCATTTGCATTAGGTTGACTTCAATGTCACACCCAGCTTTTCCATACTGAGAAACTCTGTAGCAAACCCCTTGAGTACATTTCCCAAGGCCACAGTCAGTATCTTGTTGACACTTTAGCGATGGAAGTCCGCAGTCACCACTATGGCAAACCTCATGTGTATCGCAGTGACTGTTTGTAAAGCAAGGGCTACATGAATTTGCAACACATCCGATGCGTCCTGGACAATCTTTTCGACTACTGCATTTGTGTAACGGGGGGCCATAAATGCATTGGCCTTCCGAGTTGCACCACGTGTTTTGCGGGCATCGTTGGCAAGGAGAATTTTCGTAAAAACACAGACCATCATTACCGCAGAAGCCACTGTGCGTGCGGCAGTCGCTGTTGCTTGTACACTTCATGGGCGTGTCCGGAGTCGACGAATAGTCGATGATTATCTCTCCCAAAGGCTCTTCGGGGGTTGGTTCTGGGTAGTTTTCTTCTGGGACAGCCTCTTTTTCTCTGGTGGTTTCTGCTTCAAAAAAGACTTCTTCTGTGCTCATGCGTTCATCTTCTCTAGTTTTCTCCAGTTCCATGACTCTTTCTTCAGGTATATTTTCGTCTGGGTCGCTATCTTCCAAGCGAGTCTCTTCTGGAATGGTCTCACTTGAGCCACCATCTTCTTTGTGAATTTCTGACTCTGGCTCTGTTTTGGGAAAAGATTCTTCTGGTGTTATCTTTTCGGCCAGTGATTCTGATACCTCTTTGCTTGTCTCTGCTTCTTTTTCTGCCAAAATTTCTTTTTCGGGTGACCTTTCTATGGTTGCCTCTTCTCTTCTTTTTTCTTCTGGTGACAACTCTTTTTCTTGAGTAGCTACTTCCGAGGCGTCATTTGTGCCTTCTTCGGTTTCAAGAGGGTCGCAATTGCAAGAAAGTAAGAAAGCTGAGACAAACAGAGCGGTGATGACAAAAAATACTGATTTCATGGTTTATCCTTCCTCGCAAGACAAACTGCGAAGTTGAGAGTGGGTATTTTCCCTCTATGTGACAAGGAGCGATGTGGGCAGTCACCATAGTGGTATTTTCCCGAAATGTCAAGAATGTTTGACTCTTTTTTGTTTCTCGTGGTTGCTTTGTCCCTATTATTTCCGTTTACTCTTCTCAAACTCTATGACTCCCTTATTGGACACATCAACTAAAACCTTATCTCCCTCCTTAAAGCCACCTTCCAAAAGCTGAGTCGAAAGTGGATTTTCGATTTTCTTTTGAATTACCCTTCTGAGCGGCCTAGCTCCAAAAGTAGGATCATAACCTTCTTTGGCCAAGAAGTTTTTAGCCTTGGTGCTGACTTCTAGCTCAATATTTTGCCCAGCTAGAAGTTCGTTGAGTTTTTCTAGCATCAAGTCAATAATTTTGCGGATTTGTTTTTGGTTTAAAGCGTGAAAGAAAATGACCTCATCAACGCGATTGAGAAATTCTGGGCGAAAAGTCTTTTTGAGCTCACCCATGAGGTCGTGCTTGAGATGCTCAGAACTTTCTTTGTTGCTTAAACTTTGCTTTCTCTTCTTGTCTTTTCTTTTAGTAAAGCCAAAATCTTTATCAGAGGCTTCAGAGATGAGATTGGAGCCAACGTTGGAAGTGGCAATTATGACAGTGTTTTTGAAATCAACGGTGCGACCTTTGGCATCTGTCAGGCGGCCATCGTCGAGAATTTGTAGTAAAACATTAAAAATATCAGGATGGGCTTTTTCAATCTCGTCCAACAAGATAACACTGTAAGGCTTGCGGCGCACTTTTTCGGTCAGTTGCCCGCCTTCTTCGTGTCCCACATAGCCTGGAGGAGAGCCAATGAGTCTAGAAACGGTGTGACGTTCCATATATTCTGACATGTCAATTCGGATCATAGCGTCCTCGTCTCCAAATAAAAGATAGGCGAGGGCTTTGGTGAGTTCAGTTTTTCCGACTCCAGTTGGACCTAGAAAGATAAAGGAGCCTACGGGCCGACTGGGATCTTTGAGTCCAGCGCGACCTCTTCTAATGGCTTCACTGACAGCAGTAACAGCTTCTTCTTGGCCGACAATTCTTCCGTGAAGATTTTTTTCTAGTTTAAGAAGTTTTTGGGTTTCTTCGGAGGCCAGGTCAGAAACAGGGATGCCGGTCCATTTGGAGAGCACCTCCTCAATATCTTTGGGAGTTACTTCTTGCTTGCCTGTCCCTTTCTCTTTATTCCAAGATTCTTGCAGCACTTTTCTTTCACTCCTCACCTTTTTGAGGTCTTTGTTGAGCAGGAGAACTTGTTTTCTGTTCTTGGCTTTCTCTGAAGCCTCTTTTTCTTTGGATAGACGCTTGATTTCGGTTTCGAGTTCTTTTAATTTATCTGGAGTGGTGATAGAAGCTAGTCTGATCTTGGCGGCAGCTTCATCAATTAGGTCAATGGCCTTGTCAGGCAGAAAGCGGTCTTGAATGTATCTGTCTGACAAATGAGCGGCGGCAATCATGGCTTCTGTTGAGATTTTGATTTTATGATGAGCTTCGTATTTGTCTCTGAGTCCCTTGAGAATTTCAATTGTCACGTCCACGTTGGGTTCGCCGACTAGAATGGGCTGAAATCTTCTTTCGAGAGCAGAGTCTTTCTCTATATGTTTCTTGTATTCGTCTAGGGTAGTAGCGCCAATAGCCTGCAATTCTCCTCGTGCTAAGGAAGGTTTGATGATGTTAGAAGCGTCAATTGAGCCTTCGGAAGCTCCGGCGCCGACAATGGTGTGAAGTTCATCAATAAAAAGAATAATATCTTTGTTGCTGTCTTGGATTTCTTTGATAACTTTTTTGAGTCTTTTTTCAAACTCACCTCTGAACTTGGTGCCGGAAACCATACTAGCTAGGTCCAGGGCGACGACTCGTTTCTTTTGTAGGTTTTCTGGAATATTTCCTGAAACAACTTTTTGGGCCAAGCCTTCGGCAATAGCAGTTTTTCCGACACCTGGCTCGCCAATAAGAACGGGGTTGCTTTTGGTTCTTCTGGAGAGAACTTGAATAACTCGGGTAATTTCGTCACTTCGACCAATAACAGGGTCCAGCTTACCTTCTTTGGCCTGCTTGGTTAAGTCAATAGAATAAGAATCTAGATGGGGTGTTTTGGACTCTGTTTTTTCTTTTTGGTCTCTGCTACTTTTGGTTTTGCCGCCCAAGGATTTGACGGTGGCCTCCAAAGCTCGATCGAAACTAACTTTGTATTTCTTGAGCGCCTGGGCAGCCATACCCTCTCCTTCTTTGATAAGGCCCAGTAAAATATGTTCAGAGCCAACATAATTAAGACCCATTTCTCTGGCAATATAAAAAGCTAACTCCAAAGTTTTCTTGGCGCGAGGTGAGAGGTCGAGTTGCTTTTTCTCTTCTGTGCCCTCAATTAAGTTTTCTTTGAGATAATTTTTGAGGTCGTCTGGGTTGATGCCTAGTTTTTCCAATATCTTGGTACCCATTTCTTCTTCCTCGCACAAGCCAATGAGTAGATGTTCAGTGTCAATGCTGGCTGAATTAACTTCACGAGCAGCGGCAGCGGCTTCTTCTATAACTTTTTTGGCTCGTTTGGAGAAATGGTCAATGATATTGACGCTGGCAGGTTGCCGGGTGTTCATGGGGTTTTGTTCTCGACCAAAAGGAGTGCCTCCAAAGAAGTCATCAAAAAGAGACGAGCCCATCGGAGAAGAGGAGAAGAGTTGCCTTTCTTTGGTACAGGCATTGCAGAGATTATAAAGATGAGCTTCACCGTTGACGTTTTGACGAACCTTGACGGTCGCGGGGCGAGCTTTGCAAGCATCGCATAAAGTGGCCATATGTTTGTTTCCTATTTAAATTAAAAATAGAGCTTTATTAGCACTCTCAAATGGTGAGTGCTAATTTCATTTTAATAGATTGAAGGGAATTGTCAAATTTACCTGTAGGGAGCGCATTAATGCAATCTCTACAGGTCCATATCTTATCCCGATTGACACTCTCCAAGAATTGAGCTACGATTTATCGATATCCTTAATAATCAAAAATCTCAAACACAATGGAACCTGATAACAGACAGCACGCAGCCAAGGAGTTGATTGAGAAGAGCCAAAAAATACTTTTGGTCACCAAAGAACACCCTAGTGATGATTCGGTGGGCAGTCTTTTGGCCATGGGGTTGGTTTTGGAAAAGTTGGGCAAAGAAATTGATTTAGTCACACATGGGCCGGTGGCTTCAAATCTAGCTTTTCTCTCGAAGCACGAAAGTATTTCTCAAAACATTGAGACGGCCGAAAACCTGGTGATCTCACTAGATATTTCCAAAACCAAAGTGTCACAGTTTAGTTATGATTTTGATAATGATGGTCACAAACTCAATATCTTCATTACTCCGGAGGACGGTAAGTATGACCCCAGCCATATCTCGACTGTTAATCAAGGTTCAGTTTATGATCTTATTTTCATTATCGATTCCCTGACCTTGGAAGCCCTAGGACCACTTTATGAAAATAACAAAAAAGTTTTCTTTGAAACCCCAATTATCAATATTGGAGCCTTTAGAGAAGCTCGTGGTTTTGGCGAAGTCAATCTCATTTCTGAAAAAGCTGCTTCTACAGCCGAGGTTGTTTTTGGCTTGATTGAGTTTTTGGGCGAAGAATATCTAGACAAAAATGTGGCCACTGGCCTTCTCTCGGGCATTATCAGTAAAACCAGAAGCTTTCAAAGTCAGGTAACGACTCCACAGGTTTTTAATGTGGCAGCGAGCTTAGTTTCGGCTGGAGCTGATCAGCAAAAAATTGTCCAGAATTTATTTAAGAATAAGTCTCTGAATCTTCTCAAGTTGTGGGGACGAGCCTTGTCACGGGTTGAATACAATCCCGAGAGCAAGATTGTGGTTACTAGAATTTCTAAAGATGATTTTTCTCTCACCTCAACCAAGCCTAGTGACCTTAGAGGTTTAGAAGAAGAATTGTTGGCAACAGTTGGTGAGGCTAAGTATATTGTTATTCTTCATGAGGTTGAAGGTGGCGTGAGAGGTTCAATTACGGTTGAAGATCAAGACATACTCGCCGCGTTGGCAACTTCTTTTGAGGGGACAAAAACCGAACATGCTTTTGATATCAATACAGTCGAAGCCACTTTGGAAGAGTTGACGCTTAAGATTATCAGGAGAATTAAGGAGATCTCTGGAGATCAAACCTAGGACTTGTATTTCTTTTTAAATAGATCTACAATAGCTCTAATGATTAAAAACGTTTTTGGACAAAATGCGTTTTTATTATGGGCCGAGTCTGCAAATTGTTAACAAAATTAATTGTAAAAGAAAAAAAATGGCGCAAAATCCATTTGAGAATGCTCTTTCTCAGCTTGATCATGTGTCTGAAGTTATGAATCTTGAGGAAGATATTAAGGAAATTCTTTCCAAGCCTCAAAGAATGGTTTCGATGACTATTCCTGTGAAAATGGATTCCGGAGAAATCAAACTTTTTGACGGTTTTCGTGTCCAGTACAACAATTATCGTGGTCCCTACAAAGGTGGTATTCGTTATCACCATCATGTTGATCTAGACGAAGTCAAGGCCCTGGCTTTCTGGATGGCTTTGAAATGTGCGGTGGTTGATATCCCTATGGGTGGTGGTAAAGGCGGAGTAATTGTGGATGTCAAAGAATTGTCTAAAGGAGAACTCGAAAGACTAACCCGTGGTTATGCCAAGATGGCTTTTGACATCGTAGGTCCGGTGATTGATGTGCCGGCTCCTGATGTCAACACAACTCCAGAAATTATGGAGTGGTTCTCCGATGAGTACAACAAAATACTTGGCAAAGAGACGCCAGCCGTTATCACCGGTAAACCAATTGAAAAAGGTGGTTCTGAAGGCCGTGATAAAGCGACAGCTCAGGGCGGTTTTTATGTTCTAGAAGAGGCAGTTAAAGAATATAATCTTGAACCAGGAGCTTCAATGGTCATTCAGGGCTTTGGTAACGCCGGAGCTCATATGGCTAGAATTTCTGATGCGGCTGGTTATAAAGTGATTGCTGTTTCTGATGCTGAAGGAGCTCTCTATAATCCTGAGGGACTTGATATTGAAACTCTTTTTGAAAAAAGTCCCGGTGGGGTGATTGATAGAAATGCGGTTAAGGCCGAAGAAATTAGTAATGCAGAACTTTTGGAACTGGAATGCGATATTTTAATCCCGGCAGCGATAGAAAACCAGATCACAGAGGCCAATGCTGACAAGATTGGCGCCAAGGTAGTTCTTGAGCTTGCCAATGGTCCTACAACTCCAGAAGCCGACAAAGTTTTGTTTGGCAAAAACATTCCAGTGATCCCAGATATTCTGGCCAATGCTGGCGGAGTAACCGTGAGCTACTTTGAGTGGAAACAGAACATGGAGAACGAAAAATGGAGTCTGGCCGAAGTTGATGAGAAATTGTCCAAAATCATGAAGGGTTCTTTTGTTGAGGTGCTTGAAAGAGCCAAAAAATACGGAGTCGATCTTAGAACTGGGGCTGATGTCTTGGCTATTGAAAGAATTAGAGAAGCCGCCAAAGAAGTTCTTAAATAATAACGACACAACTCTATATAAAAGCGCCTCTGATCAGAGGCGCTTTTATGATGGTTGTCATTCTATTTTCTGGTATTTTTGCTATAATAAAGAAAATCTTTGAATTATTTTATATTATGCCCAACGCCAATAATAATGATACCGCTGATCGAGAAGAGAAACTGCAGAAGAAAATTTCTCAGATAGATAGGCGCGAAAAAGAACAAGAAGCCATGCGGATTGCCGCTTCAGTAGAGCTTCCCTATATCAATCTTGAGAAAGTGCCAGTCGAAAGAAAGGCCGTGGCTTTGATTCCAGAGAAGATAGCCCTAGAAACTGGGGCGGTGGCTTTTGCCCGCATAGACAAGGATGATAGCAAAATTGCCAAAGTGGGTCTTTTTGTGCCGGAAGATGAGTCCGTCATAGAGATAATTGAAGAAAGCTTGGACAAAAATGATTATAAGCCGGATTATTATGTTATTTCAGAAAACAGCCTCAGAAAGTGTCTTGATGTCTATGCAACGATTATCAAAGTTGAGGAAAAGAAAGAAAAGTTAGAAGTCAAAGAAGAAGAACTAGTTGAGGCTCAAGCGGAGATCAAAAATCTCTCAAATTTGGCTGATAAACTCGTCAAAGTCCCTGTTTCTGAAGTATTAGAAATTATTTTGGCTGGAGCTCTTATGGGAGAAGCCAGTGATATTCATCTGGAACCAGAAGAAGGTAACGTCAAGCTGAGATATAGAATTGATGGAGTGTTGGCCGATATGGCGACTATTAGTAAAGAAGCCTATAAGAAAGTTGTTTCCAGAATCAAGCTTGAAGCTGGACTGAAGCTTAATATCGTTGATAAGCCCCAAGATGGTCGCTTTACTGTGGCTATGAAAGATAAAGAGGTAGATATTAGAACCTCTATCCTACCAACGGCCTACGGCGAAACCATTGTTCTGAGATTGTTGGGAGTTGGAGCCATTAGCCTGAAAATAGAAGACATTGGTATTAGAGATCAGGCCTTAGAGATTCTCAAAAAAGCCATCAAGAAGCCCAATGGATGATTCTGGTGACTGGGCCAACTGGAAGTGGTAAGACAACTACACTGTACGCATGTCTAAACGAAATCAAAACTTCTGAGAAGAAAATTATCACTCTAGAAAATCCTATCGAATATCGCCTAGAAGGCATTTCTCAGACTCAGATCGATGCTAAGAAAGAATTAACTTTTGCGGCGGCGCTTAAATCAACCTTGCGTCAAGACCCAGATGTTATTATGGTTGGTGAAATCAGAGACTTTGAGACAGCTGATATTGCGACTCAAGCGGCTTTAACTGGTCATATGGTTTTCTCTACGCTTCATACCAATGATGCTTCGGGAGTGATTCCTCGTTTGGTTGATTTGGGTTTGAGACCTTTTACTATTGGCCCAGCGTTAACGGCAGCTATTGCTCAGCGCTTGGTTAGAAGACTGTG
>JAHIRA010000061.1 GCA_018818905.1 Patescibacteria group bacterium
AGGTACGGCATTCCTTACTTTGCCAACTTCGTCAACTCTGACATGAAGCCAGAAGATGCTCGATCCATGTGCTGTCGTCTCAGAATTGACAATCGCAAGCTGGCCAAACGTGGCGGAGGACTCTTTGGAGCTCACCCCCTCACCGGTTCTATTGGTGTTGTGACTATCAATCTTCCTCGCATTGGCTACACGGCCAAAAACGAAGCAGATTTTCTCAAGAGGCTCGACAAACTGACCGAGGCTGCCAGAAAGAGCATGAAGATCAAGCGTAAAGTTCTAGAAAGATTTACCGAAGGCGGTCTCTATCCATATTCCAAATTCTATCTCAGGCATATCAAAGAAAGGTTCAATAGCTACTGGCGCAATCACTTCTCAACCATTGGTATTATTGGTATGAACGAAGCCATGGTTAACCTTCTAGGGAAAGACGTGGCCTCCAAAGAAGGCAATGCCTTTGCTGAAAAAATCATGGATCATATGCGCGGTAGTCTTCAACGTTACCAAGAAGAAGATGATGTCAACTACAATCTAGAAGCTACTCCTGGCGAAGGCACTAGCTATCGTCTGGCTCTCAAAGACAAAGAAGTTTTCCCGGATATCATTGCCGCCAACGAAGCCGATGTCAAAGAAGGCAAAGCCGAGCCTTTCTACACTAACTCTTCTCATCTTCCCGTTAACTATAGCGATGACATTTTTGAAGTTCTGGACCTACAAGACAAACTGCAAACCAAGTATACCGGTGGAACAGTTCTTCATATCTTTACCGGCGAAAAGCTTACTGACATCGAGGCGGTCAAGAACATGGTTCGTAAGGTTTCAGAAAATTACAGTCTTCCTTACTTCTCTATTACCCCAACCTTTAGTGTGTGTCCTACACACGGTTATATTGCCGGGGAATACAGAAAGTGCCCAACCTGCAAATCGGAAACCGAGGTTTACTCTAGAGTCGTTGGCTATCTTAGACCTATTGAACAATGGAATAAGGGCAAAAAAGCTGAGTTTGACAGAAGAAAAACCTACAAGCTTGAAAGAATCTTCAAGTTAGCTGGGGCCAAAGTAGCCACATGATTCTAGGCGGTTTTCAGAAAAGCTCTCTCATTGATTACCCAGGAAAAGTTAGCAGCATTGTTTTTACCAAAGGTTGTAACTTCAGGTGTTTTTATTGCTACAACAAAGAGCTGTGGGAAAACAATGGTCATTCTGAGGTAGACGAGCAAGATGTTCTAGACTATCTAGACAAAAGACGAGGCATGATCGATGCCCTCGTCATTACCGGCGGCGAGCCAACCTTACAGCCCGATCTTTTGGATTTTATGGCTCAGGTCAAGGCTAAAGGTTATCTAGTCAAGCTTGATTCCAACGGAGCCAAACCAGAAATTATAAGGGAAGCGCTCAAAAAAAACTTGGTTGATTATTTGGCTATGGATATTAAAGCCTCTTTAGAGAAGTATGAAGATGTGACCAAGGTCAATATCAATCAAGACCACATCAAGGAATCAATTGAGATTCTAAAGTCTAGTGGCAAGCCCTATGAGTTCAGAACCACTTTCTGTACCCCAATTTTAGGGGAAGAAGACATTGCCAGAATAGGTCAGCTTCTAGGGAAGTGCAAGCAGTATATCTTGCAACCTTGTCATTATGACGGGATAGATCAAGGCGATCTAGGGAAAGATTTAAAGCTCTATCGGCAGAGTTTTCCACAGATTTCTAAGTGTTTTGTGAGGTAAAACCACAAAAAAGCCGTTCTTGTATTTTCAGGGCGGCTTTTTTGTGCTATATTTTATATAGAGAAGTCTCTTACTTCTTTAAATTTGAACATGGCAAAAGCAAATAAAAAAGTTTTGGTGGTAGAAGATGATCGTTTTCTGGTCAAAATTTACCAATCCAAACTAAAAAGAGAAGGTTTTGAAGTTATCACTGCCTACAATGGTGAAGAAGGGGTCAATATGGCCAAAGTCAAAAATCCAGATATTATTCTTCTTGACCTTGTGATGCCCAAAAAAGATGGCTTCACGGCCCTAAAAGAAATCAAAGAAGATCCCAAGGCGGCCAAAATCCCGGTTATTATTCTCTCAAATCTGGGACAAGACTCAGACGTTGAAAGAGGCAAGAAAATGGGGGCCGTTGACTACCTAGTCAAGGCCAACACCTCTATCAATGAAGTGGTCAGAATGATCAACAAATACTTGAAGTAGATATTTTAGAAAAAAGAAACGACCTAGATGCAACGTTGCATGGTAGGTCGTTTTTAGTTTCTTTGGAGAACACAGCCCTTAACAATCAGGGCTCCCTTCTCTCCGGACAGTCGGCTAGACCGAACGCGAATCCCTCGCCTTCGGTGCCACTGCCCAATCAGAGCTCGCACTCTTTTCTCTCCGCTGGGTCTGCCAACGAAGATATCCACTCGTCTCCCTCGTCCATGAAAGGCTCCTCCGGTGTCTTCCACTTTGAGGAGTCCGTTGTGGCCATAAAGGCCTTTCATGAAGGGGAGGTAGACGTGCGACCCTCTGACATCCCTTCCTCTGGCAGCACTTTTGAAGGGGGTGAGGCACTTCCCGTGGCTGCCGAGGTCGCAGGGAGACTTCTTCCAAACGTCATAACCTCGGGCTCTTCTAATGAACCCGATTTTGTAGTTATGACCCCTTAACCTCAGATCAATAGTGCCATTGATCCGATAGCGGTAAGGGATTCTTATTTTCAGAAGAAGTCTTCTGCCTCGCTCGTTATAGATTTTAACGAGTCGCATGCCCCTTCCGCGTTCGCCCCTATAGGTGCGAACGAAATAGAAGGTGACATGCACGTTCTCGAGGGGACCCTGGCAGGGGTTGTCGGGGCTACTTCCGGTTGATGAGGATCGATAGTTGTTAAAACTAACGACCCTGTAACTTTCTCGTCTAAATTTTGAAAACAACTCCACTCCGAAAAACTTGGAAATTTTCCGGGGAAGTTCTTTTCTCCATTCTTCTGGGGCCACGTATCCCCAGCCCGTGCCAAGCACGGCGACGATGAGAAACGTGGCCAATCCCACTTTACCCTCTTTTTTCATATTTTTTATCCTTTCAAAAAAGGGTGAAATTTCCAATGTTCGAAGGGGAGCGTCCGACAAACGGGCGCTTTTTTCATCCCTTTTTTGAGGAAAATCTAATCCAGTCTTTAATCTTGCAGGTGCTATCACCGGCAATCTCAAGTG
>JAHIRA010000062.1 GCA_018818905.1 Patescibacteria group bacterium
CAGATTGACGGTCCTGAGCAGTGGACATCCAGAGCTTATAGAACTGGAGTGGCAAGCGGTGCTGCTTGTGACCCGTTTGGCACTGATGCAATCAATAATTGCTATGATCTGTCTACAGTGTCGGTAACTGGTTGCAGTGGCCCAACAGATTTGACTGTTGATTACGAGTATGAATATGATTTCAGCTATAATGCTGATGCAACGGATGCAGGAGCTTATGTAGCTGATGATTGGACTGTTTTTGTCCAAGTTGAAGATGATAGTACAGAAGTAGGTTCCCTTTCGGAGACCTTCGAAATGAATACCCTGAACGCACTTCAACCTGGTGGCGTTGTGATTGATTATGGAACTGTTGCTCTGGGCGCTAACTCATCTGAGCAAACAATGACAATTACCAACACCGGAAACAACGACTCACTCAATATTGAGAACTACGTAGACGCTGATATGACTTGCCTTCCAGGTGGTACAATTCCTGCAGCAAACGCAGCCATTACGGCTACTAGCGGAAGTGGATATGTTGGTTTCCCACTTGTTGGTGCATCTCATGAAACACTAGAGCTTGATCTGGGCAAGGCTGTCCCAAGCGTGCCTGGTAGTGATGTGAAAGATACCTATTACCGACTGACCATGCCCGCAACAGGTGTTAACGGTGCCTGTACAAATACTCTGTCACTCGTCGCTTCAAACTAGACTCTAGTTTAGTCGACATAAAAAGCCCGCCAAATTGGCGGGCTTTTGTTTTTGCTAGTTTTTCTTTCTCTTCGAGGAAGTTTGTCTATTGGGGGATAATTTTTTGGGGCTCAATCCTTCTATTATTGGTTGATCAGCAATATTGTCTATGAAACAGAGTTACTTTACTAGTGATTATCAAATAGACACTGACCTAGAATAAAAAAGAACCAAGAGACCTGGTTCTAATATTTGTCTATTTGAAAGCAGAGCTAGTATCGGACTAACGCGATTATGACCACCACTAGAAAGGCCAAGAGGACGCTGTAGAGAACAATTCTAACTCGGTCATATTCTCTTTTGAAAGCACTATAGGGCACATCATAGGTTCCTTTTTTGTTCCTGGTAGAAAGACTGGCAAAGGACTCGGCTGGCTTTTTGGTAATTAGAGTCGGTAGCATGCGAGGGTTAGAGGTGATAACAAAGAGGTGAATAAGTGTCGAGGCAGCAAAGCCCAGCGCAAAGCCCCAAATTAGCTGATGCCTTAGAAGGGCAGATATGGTAATATTAATATTGTAGGCTATGTTTTGTAGACTGAAAATAAAGTTGTCCATAAAAATATCATAGCATGTTTTTGTCTAGTACACAAAGATACTTTGAGCGTGTTATTCTGATTGTTATCCAGTTTTTTTTGCTGGCCACTTTCATCAGATTCTTTGTTTTAAGCCCAGCTTTGGTCAATGGTCAGTCAATGGAAAACACACTTTTTGACAACAATTTCATCTTGGTTAATAAGATGATTTACATAGTTCATGCTCCAGAGAGGTTTGATGTTGTTCAGGCTATTAGCCCTAATAGTCCTGATGTGCTTTTGGTTAAGAGAATTATAGGTCTTCCTGGAGAATCAATTATCTTCAGAGAAAGAAAGGTTTTTATTAGAAATCAGCTAGGAGATGAATACGAATTGCTTGAGCCGTATCTGCCGGAAGGGGAGGAAACAATTTTCAAAGAAGGTCAAGCCAGAGAGTTTCTTATCCCAGAAGATCACTATTTTATTATGGGAGACAATAGAAATTTTAGCACGGATTCCCGTAAATTTGGGCCGATTCATAGGCGGCTTGTTAATGGATTGGTGTTAAAGATTGAATAGAGAGATTATTGTAGATAGATTATCTTGACATTTGGTCAGAGTACGCTATAATAACACCATAAAGAGCCCTTCGGGGCCTTTTTAAAAACCTTGAAAATCTGCTATAATGAGTTAGAAGGGCTGGTAAAATCAGTCTCTTTGTTCAAATTCTTATTATATTAACAAGTTTACTATGGAATTTAGTCTCACCAATAACAAAGCTGTTACTTTTTTGAAAGAAGCTCGCGTTGAGCTTGGCAAGGTTGTGTGGCCAACCAAAAAGGAATTGATTCGTCATACTCTCATTGTTATTGGGATGTCACTGGCTACGGCGTTTTATCTGGGTGTTCTGGACTTTATTTTCAATATTGTTCTCGAGAAATTAATCTAATTTATTATTATTTCCTATGCCTAAGCAAGTTAGTGGTCAAGAAAAAGCTTGGTATGTATTGCATACATATTCCGGTTATGAAGAAAACGTAGCCGAGAACCTTAATCAGAGAATCGAGTCCATGAATATGAAGGACAAGATTTTTAATGTTCTGGTTCCCAAAGAAAAGAAGATCAAAATCAGAAACGGTAAGCGCCATATTGTGGAAGAGAAAATTTACCCAGGTTATGTGCTGGTAGAAATGATTGTAACCGATGATTCTTGGTACGTGGTTCGAAACACTCCTAATGTCACTGGTTTTGTGGGTTCCGGAACGGTGCCGACTCCTGTCTCTCAGGGTGAGATTGAGTCACTACAAAAGAGAATGGGCATAGAAGAACCTAAGTACAAAATTGATGTTAGTGTTGGTGAGTCTATCAAGGTGGTCGATGGTCCCTTCAAAGACTTCGATGGCCGTGTTGATTCTATTGATGAAGAGAAAGGTAAAGTCAAGGTTCTGGTAAATATGTTTGGTCGTGAAACTCCAGTTGAGCTTGATTTCTTGCAAATAAAGAAGTTATAATCAGACGTTGCCTATGTGGCTGTTTGTTCTTAAGTTTCTGTGGCTAATTGTCCCGGGAGCTGTCGCAAACATGGCTCCAATTTTGGCCAAGAACCATCTTAATTTTTTGGCCAAGCCAATAGACGGAGGGAGAACTTTTAAAGGAAAGCCCATTTTTGGCAGTCACAAAACTTGGCGAGGGTTGATAACCGGATCCATCGTTGGTCTTCTGGCCGGAGCGCTTCAGGGTTATCTGTATCATGCTTATCCTGCTATCCGAGAAATCTCAATTGTTGATTTTGACCTGATTCCAGGATGGTTTCTAGGTTTTCTGATGGGGTTTGGAGCCTTGGTGGGGGACGCGGTGAGAAGTTTTTTCAAAAGAAGAGTCGGGGTTGCTCCCGGCAAGCCTTTCTTTCCGTGGGATCAGCTTGATAGTTTCATTGGAGCTGTAATCTTTGTTCTTCCGTTTGTTCGTTTACCGTGGCAAATATTGGTCTTTGGTATAATAGGAGTGCCGCTAGTTCATATTATAAGCAACTTCTTCGGTTATCTTCTGGGTCTCAAAAAAACCATTATTTAATTTTTTAGTAAGTTTATTTAATTCACTTTTATGTCAAAAGAAGTCAAAACAGTTGTGAAGCTTCAGATTCCTGCCGGGAAAGCCAATCCTGCTCCTCCAGTTGGTCCAGCCTTGGGTCAGCACGGTCTTAATATCCAGGAATTTTGTACTGCTTTTAATGATAAAACTAAGGATGAGGGTGGCAACATTATCCCTGTAGAAATCACTGTCTATGAAGACAGAAGCTTTGATTTTATTACCAAAACTCCTCCTGCTGCTGAGCTGATCAAAAAAGCTGCCGGTCTACCCAAGGGTTCTGGAGTGCCCAACAAAGAAAAAGTCGGTAAACTGACCAAAGCCCAAGTTAAAGATATTGCCGAGAAAAAAATGCCAGATCTGAACGCCAATGATATTGACGCTGCGATGAAAATTGTGGCTGGAACCGCTAGAAGTATGGGCGTGACAGTCGAGGACTAGATTAGAAGTCAAAATAGCTATATATTGGCTCCAACCTCCCGGTTGGAGCCAACAAAAGACATTCATTTGACATTTATCATTACTACGTATGTTTGTTTCTTGGTCAAAAAAAGTTACCGCTAAGATTTTTCCGGATGGAGGCTTTTTGGCCTTGAATTCCTGGGGATTTAACCCCAATAGACTAACAGCCATTTCGGCTGTTTTTAAAATTCTGGCGAGTTACTTCTTTCTGACAGGAAATATTGTTCTTGGTGGAGTCTGTATTATATTAGATTACTTTTTTGATTTCTTGGACGGTGGAGTGGCTAGAAGAACCGGACAAGTGACCAGGAGGGGAGGGATTTATGACTTTGTCTCAGATCGGATCTTGCGTGAGTTTTGGATTGCTGCTTTGGCTTATTCTGGGGCTATTTCTTTTAATCTGGCTTTCTGGGTGATTATGGTCGATATGTTTTCTTATTTCATTAACGATTATGCTGAGCTCAATAAACTAAAACAGATAGAATGGATGCCGGCCAATATCAAGTTTATTATCTTTGGAGTCTTCACGGGCTTCTTGAATATTTTCTTCTTGATTGGCATTTTTGTGAATAGTTTTTTGACCCTGGTGAATGTTGCTTCTTTGGTGATTTTGAATAAGGAGGACAAGAAGTAGTTTTCTAATTTTTCAAGAATAGTTCTCTGATTTTTGTAGAAACCATCTTGAAATATCTATATATATTTGATAAAGTAGTTGGTACTCATCTATAATAAGAGATGGGGAATTATTATTAATTTGTGGGAGCCAAATGGCGTTTGAACCACGAAAGGAAAACTATGTCAAAAAGAAGTAAGAATTACAAAGAGTCCAAAGAAAAAATTGAGAGTAAAGTTTACTCTTTAGAAGAAGGTCTAGATAAAACTCTTGAAACAGCCAAAACTAAGTTTGATGAGTCGATTGAACTTCATCTTAGACTAGGAATTGACCCTTCCAAAGGTGATCAACTAGTTAGAGGAACAACTACTTTGCCCCATGGAACAGGCAAGACCATGAAAGTGGCTGCTTTTGTGCCAGAAGATAAACAAGCTGAGGTCAAAGGAGCCGGAGCCGATCTGGTGGGAGGCGAAGAGTTGATTGAAGAAATTTCCAATTCAAAAAAATGTGATTTTGATATTGCCGTGGCGACGCCGGATATGATGCGTTTCTTGGGAAAAATTGCTAGAATTTTGGGTCCCAAGGGTTTGATGCCCAATCCCAAAAATGAGACTGTGACTCCTGATCCAGCCAAAATTATCAAAGAACTCAAGGCTGGAAAGGTTAGTTTTAGAAACGATGAAGGAGCTAACCTACATCAACTGGTGGGGAAGGTTTCTTTTGGCAAGGACAAACTTTTGGAAAACATTGAAGCTTTTGTGAAGGTCGTAAAGAGTGCAAAACCAACTTCCTCAAAAGGCATTTACATTAAAAATGCAGTGTTGTGCTCAACTATGGGACCAAGCGTTAAGATCAAAATCTAAATGTTCTCAAAGCCGAAACTCAAGATTAGAAAGCTGGTTC
>JAHIRA010000006.1 GCA_018818905.1 Patescibacteria group bacterium
ATAGTGGTTGGCATGATTAATTTTTCTAGCACTTTTGATCATTACATTATCAAGTACGATGCTAACGGCAATACGTTGTGGAGCAAGAAATATGATAGCGGCAATATTGATTTGCTTTTTGAAGTCGCCACTGATAGCCAAGACAATATTATTCTGGCTGGTGGAGTCATTCAAAACGGTAACCAAAATGCTTATTTGGCCAAGTACAATTCAAATGGCCATAAGACTTGGGAAAAGATCTATGATGGTGGCAAGGAAGACACAGCTTATGGCGTCGCAGTTGATTCAGGAGATAATATCGTCTGGGTTGGTTTTAGTAAAAGAACTGACAAAGACTGGTTTGTTACCAAATATGATTCCTCCGGCCATCAAATCTGGCAGAAATTTCATGACAGTGGCCAAGGTGATGATGGGGCTAGTGATGTCACCATCGACCAAAACGATGACATAATTGTCACCGGAGACAAAAAAATAGCCGTAGGGAGTGCAGATCGTGATTTTCAAACTATCAAATATGATTCAGGTGGCAACCAAATGTGGCAAACATTCTTCAACGGCCCCGACAATCTTGATGATTACTCAACCAATGCTTCAGTTGATACCAAAGGAGACCTTCTCATCGGCGGTGGCTCCAGAAGTACTCAGGGTGGTTTTGATTACTACACAATCAAATATGAACTGAGGTCCAATGCGCCCGTATCAACAAGAATAGTTCCTTAGTTTAAATTGAAAGAAGGAATGATCTTTGATCACTATCTCAATCCGATTCTCCTGACTGTGGGTCCATTTTCTGTCAGATACTATGGCCTGTTCATTGTTCTTGGTATTCTATCTTGTCTTCTTTTATGGCGCGTACTTCTAAAAAACAACAAGGCCAAATTCGAAGTTCTGTTTGATCTTCTGGTCTGGCTTATTGTGGGGGGAGTTATTGGGGCACGTTTGGGGCACATTATTTTTTATGAACTTAGTTACTATTTGGCTAATCCCCTGGAAATTATCATGATCCATCGTGGGGGGCTTTCCAGTCACGGCCTAACAATTGGCTTGGTTATTACTTTTTTCCTTTTTGTTAGGATCAAAAAAATACAAGTTAAGCAGATTCTTGACTTGGTAATTTTACCTCTCCCAATCCTTATCTTTCTTATTCGCTGTGCTAATTTTCTAAACTCTGAGATCGTGGGTCGGGCTACAAATGGGGAATGGGGGGTTCGTTTCTATGCTTTTGAAGCCAATCCAATTTTGCGTCATCCCAGCCAACTCTACGAGGCTATGCTTGGGATTCTGATTCTGCCAGTGATTTTGTGGTCATATTCCCATTTCAACCTCAAGAAAAAACAGCCCTACATCACCTTTTGGCTGTTTATTGCTCTTTATTTTGGTAGCCGTTTTGTGGTAGAATACCTAAAAGAATACCAAACTTTGGAACCTGGAAGTTACTTGACGATGGGGCAGTATCTGAGCATTCCGTTTGTTGTTATCGCAATAATTGCTCTGGTCATACTTCTAAAAAAACCTTTCAAAGCTTAAAGGAGCACGTAGATACCCGAAGAGAAAAACACAAAAACATGGATAACCTATTGCTACAAGAAAAAATCCAGAAACTTTACTGGCTGATCAAGATCAGGTTTATTGCTCCACCTTTAATTTTGGTGGTGACTTATGTCACAGGCGGTTTTAATCTTGATTTTCTAGTTACGTATGGATTTTTTGTTTCACTTTTTCTTATTATCAATGTTCTTCATCTTGTTTACCTCAAGAGCATTGAGAAGGTTGACGAAGAGGAGGAGACAAAAATTAGGGTCAATCGTGCTGGATCCTTTCAGATGATTTTTGATGCTGTTCTCTTAACTCTAACAATTCATTACGATGGCGGAGCAGAGTCGCCACTGATTTTGATGTATATTTTTGTGGTTATTGGAGCAGCAATTATTCTAACTCGCTTCTGGGCTTATTTAATGGTTTCTATTTGTTCCTTGTTTTATCTTGCCCTTATTGTCGCTGAGGCTTTGCAAATCATTCCTCATGTGGCAAGTAGAAACGCCAACAACTACCTCAATTTTTACTCTTCTTTTTCTGACGCTGCTTATGTAGTCGTTATGCTTTTTATTCTTTTGTATTTCGCTAGGTTCATGACCCAGGAGTCGCAAATTATGCGCGAATCTCTTAAAACCGCTCTAAACAAATACAAACAAATCAAAGCTCGCTATGACGATTTGTTTGACAACGCCAATGACTTGATCCAGAGTGTCGATGGAGAGGGAAATTTCTTGTATGTTAATAAGCAGTGGCATGAAGTTCTGGGCTATAACAAAAAAGAGATCAAGGGGCTCAAGGTATATGACATTATTGATAAAGATTATCGTAATGCTTTTGACAATAGTGTCAGAGAACTTCGGATGGGCAAGAAGGGAGTTCGGCTACAAACCGTCTTCAAGACCAAAGACGGAGAATTGATTTATGTTGAAGGTAATTCTTCAGCCAAGATAGAAAAGGGAGAACTTATTTCTACCAGAGATATTTTTCGCGATGTCACCAAAAGAATCGAGGCCGAGAATGAAATGAAACAAAAGAATAAAGAACTAGAGAATATAAACAAAGTTATGATTGGTCGCGAAATAAAAATGATTGATATGAAGAATGAGATAAAGAAACTCAAGGCCAAGGGAAAAGGCAGTAATAAAAGCAAAAAGCCAGGACAAGAAGAGGCAAGCTAGGATAGTCGGAGGTCGATCCCTACTGGAGCATGGTCGGAACCCATGACTTTGTCCAAAATAAAAGCATCTTTGAGATGTTTTTTTAAGTTGGGAGTGACAAAAAAGTAATCAATTCTCCAGCCAACATTTCTATCCCTAGCTCTGGTTCTTTGGTCCCACCAGCTATAAAGATGAGGTTCTGCATGAAATTCACGAAGCGTATCGAGATAGCCATGTTTGACTACCTTATCAAGCCAGGCTCTTTCTTGAGGCAAGAAACCGGAAGTCTTTTGATTTGTTTTTGGATGAAAAAGATCCATTTCTTTGTGTGCCGTGTTGATGTCACCGCAAAAAATAATTCTCTTCCTTTTTTTCTTGAGCTTATTAACATATTTGAGAAAGGCATCATAAAATTTCATTTTGTATTCAAGGCGACCGTCCATTTTACCGTTAGGAAAATAAATATTTAACAAAATAAAAT
>JAHIRA010000063.1 GCA_018818905.1 Patescibacteria group bacterium
GAGTAGCTGGTTCGTTGGGGTAATAATTTTCGCCAAGTCCGCGTGTTAAGTTTAGTGAATCACCAAGTCCAATCCATCTGTAGTACCAGTCATTTGAGTTTGATACGTCCGGGTGGTTTGGAGTTTTGTTTGCTGTGTCCGCGTAAGTGTAACCGGCCATTCCAAGTACAAGTTTAACGACTTCGGCTTTTGTAATGTATGAGTTAGGTGCAAAAATGCTTGGGGATCTTCCATTAATAATTCCTGCGCGTTCAAGTCGGCATTCATATGGTTGATGCCAGTCAGAAAGACTAATGTCTATAAAAGTGTCATCACATTCTTCCATTGCAAGTGGGGAAGATGATTCGTTTGGAGTTTCTACAGTTGTTTCCGGTTCACCTGCAATTGCTTCTTCAACTACCTGTTCTTCCACAATTTGTTCTTCCACAATTTGTTCTTCAACTATGGCTTCTTCGTCAATAATTGGTTCTTCGGTCATATCATCCACAAAAGTTTCCTCATCTATGATTGGTTCTTCATACCATATTTCTTCTTCAATAATTGGCTCTTCGTCGTAGTCCTGCTCAGCAATATCTTCTTCAACTAGAGGTTCTTCAGCAGGGATGTCTGCCACAACTTGCTCTGCAATCATTGTTTCTCTTGATGGTTTGACTACTGTTGATTCTGAAATTTCTAATGCGCTTTCTTTATCTTTAAGTATTTGGAGTGTCGTGTCTTTTTCTTGGTCTGTTAGGGATGAGGCATTTACGTCTACATCAATTGAATCCATAGAAAGTTTTTCCATGATTTTGTCTACGCCTTGATATTTAGGATTACCTGATTCTTGTCCAAGAAAAAATAGTAGAGTGCTTTTTAAAGGGTCAGGTATTGCCTCTTGAATTGGGACCGGGCCAAGTTTGTCAAGAATATCCATACTTTCTTTTGAAGGCTCAGTACTTTCTAAAATGTGTTTGTCGATTATTTCTATGTCTGATTGTGTGAGTTTGTTGTCGGAAATTTTCCAAGTCAGCGTGTCAATAATTTCTTTCTTTTCAGTTTCGGTTAGTTTTACATCTGGTGAGGTCACTGAAAGTTTGTCAATTATTGTTTTGCTCACTTCCTCATTCGTTTCTGGGGCTGGCTTTGTGAGTTTTTCAATAATGTCTTTTTCGGCTACTGTTAGGTCAGTTTTAGATGCTTGTATTGTGTTTATAATTGCTTTTTTGTCTGCTTCTGATAGAACTTTTTCTGGCTCCTCTTCAGTTAAAGCAGTAATGATCAATTCTTTCTCGTCTTCTTGAAGTACAATCTTAGAATCGTCATTCATTAGTTTTGCAATAAACGACTCCTTTTCTATTGTTGTAATACTTTCTTTGGGAGTATCAAATTTGTCCAATACTGCTTTTTCTTCAGCTGTTAATTCTTTATTTGGGTCGTTTTGAGTAATTATCTCACTTATAACTTTTTCATCCTCTGCGGATAATTTTGTTTCTGAGTCTTCGTAATTAAGCATGCTAATTATGTTGTCCTTTTCAGTTGCTGTTAGAGTTTCTTGTATTGGTTCAACACTCTTTAGTTTGGAAAGAATGATTGCTTTTTCTTGAGATGTAATTGTCTCATAAGGATTTTCATTTTGAAGTTTTTCAATGATTGACATCACTTTGTCCTCTGTAGTTTGGTTTGTTGCCACTGCTTGGTTTAATTCAGTAATTACTAGCTCTTCTTCTTGCGGGGTTAAGTTTGAGCTTGAACCTGCAGTAAGAATGCTAATAACGTGCTCAATTTCTGAACGAAGAATTGTAGAGTCAACGGCGCTTAGTTTTTTTATTATTGTATCTACTTTTTCTGAAGGGTATTCAACTATTTTACTTGGTCCGCTAATTCTGACAATTTGAGCTAGTCTGAGTAGATCTTCACTAGTGTAATTTGCTCCTGTTTTTGTTGGCGAAACTTCAGCAGGAACCGGAGGTACTGTTTGCAAATTGCCTTTTAGCAGATTGGTATTTGTTAACAGTGCTACCGATCCAGCTGCAAGTATGAGTACGATCCCTATGGCTAGGAGAATTTTTTTGTTTTTCATTTTTATTTGCAAATAAAAGAATCTTTCAATTATACAACAAAAGACAATATCATGCAAGGGATGATGAGCGGAAAGTATATAATTTATTTCAATCCAGTTTTTGCGTAGACAATTTCCATTGTTTGCATAGCAAGTTTGTGGGCTGTTTTGGCACCTTCATTCATGATTTCATCTAGGTTTGAGGATGAAAGTGTGGCTCTTTTTTCACGAGCTTCTTGGAAATATTCCAATAGTTTGTTTAATAGAGCTTCTTTTGCTTTACCATAGCCAAATCCGCC
>JAHIRA010000064.1 GCA_018818905.1 Patescibacteria group bacterium
CGATCGGTATCCGTTCTGAAACTCGCTCATTGATGGCCACATCTAGGTCTTCTGTTTCTTGCGAAAAGGAGAATTTCTCAAGAAAAACTCTTTTTTCTGGCAAAGCAAAAAGTATCTTTTTATTGGAAATACTGGTTGGGATGGCCGCGGAAAAAGCTTTGGATAAGGCTTCAGCTAGCTTTTCTTTGTCAACAACTTCGCCATTTTTAACAATTCCTGCAGCCAACGGTGTGCGCCCATAGGAAACAAACTTGGGCGCCTCAAGAGAACCAGAAAGCTCCAAAACTTTGAGTGAAGTATCGGAAATATCTAGACCAACTGACTTTTTTTTAAAAAAAGACATAGACTTCTGTTATGGTTGCTCTTGCCAGCTAAGAACCTGAAATGAAGGACTGACCTGAACAACTGTTTGAATTTTGCGATTTATTTTTGAGTTGACCGTCGAGGTCACGTCAAGGATCCGATTACTACCGGCAACTGTTACTGCTATTGTACACGAATCTGAACCAAATGTTAATGTCCCTCCGGAATACGAAGCCTCTTCACCATCATAAACTCGCCTGAGCCTAAGCACCCCTTCATCGGCGCAAGTGTCAGCAATTTGAAAGGCTCGCTCTGACTGCTGACCTTCAAAACCCATCAGCATTTCATTGAGACCCAAAGAGCTAACCGCTAATGAAACAACCAGAACAGCCGCCGAAACTATGAGAATAGCAATAAGGGCCACTTGGCCTGATTGTTTTGATTGTGAGTGATTTCTTCTCATGTTATTGCCTTAATGACACACTCGTGTCCACATCAAAAGAATAATTATATTCTTGTCGTCCACCTGGATTATTGTGTTCAACAGTCATGTTGATCGTAATATTTCCCGGGGTCCCGGTGGCTGAGTTATTCTCAAAAATAAGACTTGTGACATTAGATTGTCCGGTAGTGATGGGAGTAGCTGCTCCACCCCCAACTGACATTTGTAATGTGTTTGAGGAAACGTCAAAAACAACATCGTCTCCAGCCCCCGCTCCCATATTAACATGTAGTCTGCCAGGGTCAGTAGGAGTGAAATTAGAGTCGCTTACATCAATACCAGTAGCTGAGTTCCTGATATAATAAGTCATTTTTTGCATGGCAAAGCGAGCATTTTCTTGCACCTCCGCTACAGCAGTAGACTTGGCCTTGGCCTTAAAGATATCAATATTGAAATACGTTAGAGCGACCAAAAAAATTGTCAGAATAGCGATAGCCAAAATCAGCTCAATTAAAGTGAAGCCGGCTGTCTTTTTGTTTTGTGTTGTGTGATTTGATCCTCTCCTCATAGCTTTATGATATTATATCATCTTTTTCTATTGTTCTGAAGCTATTTCTGTTTCAATTTCCGGTGTACAAGCGATAACCTTGAGAGTCAGATTAGCTGTTTTTTTGACCGCATATTGGGTTTTCCCTGGCGTACCATCTTTGGGATCTTCTGGCATTTCACCCAAATATGGGGCTAAATCAGAAGATAGATCAAGGCAGGCTATCTCGGTTGTTTCAAGACCACAAGCAGAGTTACAGCCAGCAACGTCTGTGCCAATCATTCTAAGACTGGTGTCAACCCCCGACGGAAACTCACTATCATGATCGAGCTTATAAGAAAAGAGAGCATCCCGAAGTGTGTTGGTTTCTTCGGCTCGTCTAGCATCTCTGGCTTCCTTAAGACGAAGGTCTGGTCTGAGAGCAACATAGCTTCCAGCAGCTAGAACAGTGATGATAGCGATGACGAGAATAATTTCGACCAAAGTGAATCCTTTTTGCTTCGTCATAGTATAAGATTATTTTTCAGAAGTGATATCAACATTCAACTCTGATCCACAAGCCATAACAGCCATTCTCCCCCCTGGTAAAGTTCTAACAGCATAATATGTTTTCTCTTCACTGCCAAAAAGAGGATCATCTGGAACTTGAGCTAAATATTGATAAGCAATAAAAGAAGAAAGATTAAGACAAGATGATTCTGTAGCTTCACCACTAATACCACAAGGCACATCGCAACCCAAAGTCTCTGTCCCAAGCATCCTAAGCTTGTTATCAATGCCGGGTGGCAAGAAGCCATTGTGATCGACTTGATAAGTAGTCAGAGCCGAGGCTAACGATTGCACTTCTTCAAAACGACTGGCATTTCTGGCTTCAGCTAAGCGATTTTTGAAAAAGTAGATAGAAATAATAACTGCGGCCAAAATTACAATAATAGCCAAAACAATAATAAGTTCCACTAGCGTGAAGCCTTTCTGAGGTGATCTTGATTTTTCTATCATCCTGAACATAGCTCTTTCTAAGGCTTATAATTAACGGTGATGTCTTCAAGAGAAGGGGTTATTGTGCCGTCGCTTGTGAGAGTTAGTTTATACTTGATCCAGTTATCCCCAACATGATCTGGATGAATTATTCCTCCAGAAGCATCAGTGAAATAATCTGTCTCATCAGCATCTTCTCCTTCTGGCCCACACCAGGTCTCAGACCATGCTCCAGGTGAACCTGAAGCGTCAGGAGCTGTTTTTATTTGCACTCGTAGATCGGTTCCGGAAGGAACAGCTTCGCTCCATTTGATTAGATTGAAATTTGATACCGGGCCAAAAACCGAGGACTCATAGCTGCCTTGAACTTGATACCCAACCGTCCCTCCAGCAACTTGGGACCAAATCTGAAGCTCCTCTGTATTGTCAGACGTAGCCATATACAAAGTATCTTCCTGAACAAAAATACCATTGACCAAGGCACTGATATCCCAGCTATTAACTTCTTGTGGGTCAGCAGGGTCGGAAACGTCAAAGATCTGAACCTGGTTTCCTGCCGCTTCAGTTCCAACAAAAGCATATTCATCAATCACGAACAAAGCTCGCCCTCCCTTTCCTATGTCAGTTGAAGACAAAACACTAATCGAGGCTGGGTTAGTAACATCAAGGACAAAAAATTCAGCATCGCTACCAGGATCATTATCCGTCAACAAATAGGCTACCTCGTTTTCATCAATGACAATTTCTCGCCCTTCTTCGCCACCTGGAGTGTTGTAGCCTCCCAAAGAGCTTGGAACAGCCTTATTGCTAACATCCAAAATTTGCAGCTCGGCATTGTTTTCTGAGGTCGCCAAATAAAGCAAATCATCTCGATAGAACAAACCATAAACATCAGCCCCAACATTATAAGAGCCCACAAGGGACGGGACTAGGGGATCGCTAACATCCAGTATGTAAATTTCTGGAGTACCACCAGGATTATTACTTGTTGCCAAATAGGCATAATTTCCCGCCACCACGACATCATAGGCATCACTGGAAGACGGTGCGTTATAGATGGCATTAACTGCCAAGCTAGTTGGGTCCTGAATGTCAATAATCATTAATTCAGAGGAATTGTCACTGGTGGCCAGATAGGCATAGTTATCCTTAACCACTACCGAATGCCCCCCTGAGCCAATATTTAACGAGCTTAACTCAAGAGGAGTAGTGCTGTTGGCTATGTCAAAAATGTACAATTCTTCCCCGGCCGTGTTATTGGTTGTGATAAGATAAAGGCGATTGTTAGCAGGTGTTACAAAAACATCAGAAGCATCTTGACCAC